>JAFLRT010000045.1:0-3639 GCA_022511295.1 Alistipes sp.
ATAACAACTGCGACCACGAAACGGCATTTAAGGAGACAGGAACGCAGGCTGTAAGTTTCACGACCGGCGTGCCGGCAGCGCTGGGTGCCTCGATGTGGGCCAAAGGTTTGTGGCGTGGTGCGGGCGTCTTCAACGTCGAGGAGTTCGACCCCGACCCGTTCCTCGCAGAACTCGGACCGCAGGGTCTGCCCTGGCACGAGTTGTTCGATGTCGATTTGGAGGTGTGATAATCCGCAAATACGAATATACGACAAAGGCGAAGTATATACTTCGCCTTTATTTTAGCCGGTATCGACAATCTCAACCTATAATATGATACAAATAAAAAATCGGAGTGCAGTTTTACACTCCGATTTCATTTATGCATACGCGATATTTACTCCTCGGCAACGGGCGTTTCGGGCTGCAATGCACGGTAGTATGCAATATCCTCCGGCTTGAAGTTCTTGATGAACTCATAGTGGCCATTGGATTCTGCCTCAATCATACGCACATAGATATTCAGGCTCTTGGAGAACATCTCGGGAGCGCGTGTCGCATCATCGAGCATAAGCAGGCTCATAACGAGAGTACCCGTCATCTCATAGAGGCGACGAGCAAGGAAGTCATGTACATCCTTGTCTCCGGATGCAGTTGCAAGTTTCACGGCATCCTCATACTTGTCTGCCAGAACCTTCAGACGCTCCTTCAGGTCGTCGAACTCGGGCGCCGTCTCCGACTCAAGCATCTCGCGGATAATCGAGAGGTAAGTGCCATTCGTAATATAGCGCACGGCTGCAACAACCTGCAACTGCGTCGTACCCTCATATATCGACATAATACGAGCATCGCGGTAGAGGCGTTGTGCCTTATACTCCATAATGAATCCCGAACCGCCGTGAATCTGAATTGCATCGTAGGCATTCTGGTTGGCATACTCCGAACCCATACCCTTGGCCAGTGGCGTAAATGCATCAGCCAAACGAGCATATTTCTTATTCTCCTGACGCTCCTCCGGCGTAAGTTCACGCTCGCGGCGGATATCGTCAAGCGCCTTGTAGATATCGACGTAGCGTGCAGTCTGGTAGAGTATGCTGCGGCTGGCATCAAGTTTTGCCTTCATGCGGGCAAGCATATCGTACACCGCCGGGAACTCGATAATAGCCTTGCCGAACTGCTTGCGCTCCTTAGCATAAGCAAGTCCCTCATCATAAGCAGCCTGACTGAGTCCGGTACTCTGTGCCGAGATACCAAGACGGGCGCCGTTCATAAGCGCCATAACATACTTAATCAGACCCATTTTGCGGTCGCCGCAAAGTTCTGCCTTGGCATCTTTGTATACCAACTCGCAGGTAGGCGAACCGTGAATACCGAGTTTATGCTCTATGTGGCGTACGGTAACACCTCCCTGACGCTTGTCATAGATAAACATCGACAGACCGCGACCGTCATTGGTTCCCTCCTCAGAGCGGGCCAACACAAGGTGAATATCCGAATCGCCGTTGGTGATAAAGCGTTTTACTCCATTGAGCAGCCAGCAGCCATCCTTCTCGCTATAAGTAGCCTTGAGCATTACTCGCTGAAGGTCGGAACCTGCATCAGGCTCGGTAAGGTCCATAGACATCGTCTCACCTTCGCAAACGCGAGGGATGTATTTCTGACGTTGCTCTTCACTGCCGAACTCATAGAGTGTTTCAATACAGTCCTGAAGCGACCATATATTCTGGAAACCTGCATCGGCAGCCGAGATAAGTTCCGATATCATCGAATATGGAACTATCGGGAAGTTGAGACCTCCGTAACGACGAGGCATCGATACCCCGTTAAGACCGGCCTTGATGGTTGCAGCAAGATTCTCCTTGGTCTTCTCCGCATATACCATACGACCGTCTACCAAATGCGGACCCTCCAAATCAACGCTTTCGCTGTTGGGTTCGATGATATTGGCCGTAATATCGCCGGCTATCTCCAATACGCGGTCATAGTTGTCAAGTGCATCCTGCAAATCGACAGGAGCATCCTCATACTTGTCTTTATCACCGTAGTTGCGCTCTTTCAGCTCAACAATACGTTTCATCAACGGATGGTTCAAGTGAAACTTGATTTCCGGATTGTCAGTATAGAAATTTGCCATAAGTTTTTCCTCCTGAATCTTATTTGCTGTTTTGCTTGTAATACTTTATCATCTTGGGGATAACCTCTTCGACCGTACCGGTGATTACATAGTCGGCAATAGCATTGATAGGTGCATTGGGGTCATTGTTTACCGAGATGATTATCTTGCTCTCCTGCATACCTGCGATATGCTGAATCTGGCCGCTGATACCGCAAGCGATATATACCTTGGGGTGAACCGTAACACCGGTCTGACCTATCTGACGGTCATGGTCGCAGAACCCTGCATCCACAGCAGCACGGCTCGCACCAACTTCGGCATGCAACTCCTTTGCGAGTTCGAAAAGCATATCGAAATTCTCGCGGCTGCCCATACCGAAACCGCCGGCGATTACAATCGAACTTCCCGTAAGGTTATGCTTTGCCTTTTCAATATGGCGGTCAAGCACCTTGACTACATAATCCGTTGCAGGTACATATTTTGCTACATCCTCGACAACGACTTTGCAGTTGTAGTTCTCATCCAGCACCTCCATCTTCATCACACCCTGACGTACCGTAGCCATCTGCGGGCGGTGTTCGGGATTGACGATTGTAGCGATAATATTACCTCCGAATGCAGGACGAATCTGATACAACAGATTCTCATAGACGGTGCCTGTCTTGGCATCGGTGTGTCCGCCTATCTCAAGCGACGTGCAGTCTGCCGTAAGACCGCTTGTCAGCGCAGACGATACACGCGGACCGAGGTCGCGGCCTATAACCGTCGCACCCATAAGACATATCTGAGGCTTCTCCTGCTTAAACAGATTTACAAGGATGGACGTATGAGGCAGCGATGTGTAGGGGAACAACCCCTCTGCATCGAAAATATGAAGCACATCGACACCGAAAGGCACAATCTGTTTCTCGACCTTGCCGGTAATACCTGTTCCAGCCACAACAGCCTCGAGCTGAACGCCCAACTGATTTGCGAGTTTGCGACCCTTGGTCAGCAGTTCCTGAGATACCTGGGCTACCGTAGTACCCTCTATCTCACAATATACATATACGTTGTTCATAATCTTACGGTCCTCCTTATCCGATTGTGTGGTTAGCAAGCAGTTCTACTATCAGACCCTCGATATCGGCATCGCTGCCGGTAAGCGTCTGGCTCTCCTTGGCCTGGAACGAGATATTCTGCACAGTCTTAACTTTCGTAGGTGAACCGTTGAGACCACACTGCTGTACATCACCGTCTATATCAGCGACACTCCACTCCTTGAGATTGAGATATTCGCGCTCGTTATACAGGTCTGCATACGGGAGTTCACCCTGCTTGGTAATCTCACCCTTCTCGAGACCGCCGAGTGCGCGCTTGTATTTCATCACAAGTTTGGCATTGCAAGGACGGCAAGGTGCCGCGCTGCCATTAACGGTGATAACCAAAGGCAGAGGAGCCTCGACCGTCTCAACGCCGCCGTCAATATGGCGGCGAATTGTAATACGGCGCGACTTCTCGTCGAGGTTAAGAATCTCTTCGGCATAAGTTACCTGCGGAAGGCC
>JAFLRT010000045.1:3649-12791 GCA_022511295.1 Alistipes sp.
CGTGTCGACCTTCAATATCTCCTCCACGTAAGTTATCTGGTTCAGCCCAAGCTTTTCAGCAACCTGGGGACCCACCTGTGCCGTATCGCCGTCGATAGCCTGACGACCGCCGATGATAACATCGAACTCGCCTATCTTCCTGATTGCCGTTGCAATAGCATAAGACGTTGCCAATGTATCGGCACCTGCAAAAGCACGGTCCGTAAGCAGAATGCCATCGTCCGCACCACGATATAATCCTTGACGAATGATTTCGGCAGCACGTCCCGGGCCCATCGTGAGCATCGTTACGGTAGAACCGGGGTAGGCATCCTTCAGACGCAATGCCTGCTCAAGCGCATTCAAATCCTCGGGATTGAAAATAGCGGGCAGTGCTGCACGGTTGATAGTTCCGTCGGCTTTCATAGCATCCTTTCCGACATTGCGAGTGTCGGGAACCTGCTTAGCCAAAACAACAATTTTCAAACTCATTATTCTTAGAATTAGTGTTAGTTTTCTATTGTTTCATATCTTCATGCAACTTGTCGGTTGCATATAGAACGTGCAAATTTACTTAAAAAAGTCGGTTTTTGCCAAATATTAGCGTGTTTTTTACTCTCAAACCGGTATTTATAGCGTTTTATATAGTTACAAATCAAACGATTAATTAAATAATCAATTACTCGTTTTTAAGCGGGAGTATAATAAAGTCGAAACGGCGGTTATCGAGATGTATCAGGTACTCATCGGCCGGCAAATCGCCCCAACTCGTGATACAGCCAAGTCCCTGTTGCACAAGGTCGAAGCAGATATGGGTGCAACCGTCCGGCTCGATATCCGGAAAATGGCGTACATAATCTTTCGAAACTATATCGCACTGCTCGACGGAATATGGCAACGCCGAAGCGGAGAATGGGTTATCGGATATTATCTCCATTCCGCAGCGGTCCGCATCAACAACTCTCCACCGGCGGAGAAGCGAATGAGTACCCGTCTCCTGAGGACGCGAATATGTTGTATCAGCCTGTTCCGACACGCTCTGCACATAATGACCGATACGCGCACCGCTCAAACGGTCGGCATAGGTTTCATAAGGGCCTGCACCGAAAAATTCCACCGTATTATACCTGTTTGGCATAGCCGCAGTCATACCATATCTGAACATCATCTTACTCTTATCCGCATCGGGTGCGACACTCATAACTTCAGAGACTTTAATGACACCTGCACCATCTATTTCATAAAGCATTACAAGACCGCAACTATTTTCAGGAATATTATACCGGACCTCGACGCACGCCTTGCCGTCGCGAAGCGTCACGGTAAAGGATGATGGCGTCAGAGTAATATCGCGCCAGCGCAGCCAGCCAAGACGTTCTGCTGCGGCAGAGCCGTTTGTAGCACCCCAGTCATTATCCGTCGGCGCACGGTAGAAGTTGGGTCGCAGCGGAGCGCTCAGCAGTTCGCTGCCGCCCACCGTATAACTGTGTATAAATCCGTCATCGCCGAAGACGACCTTGAAGTCGCAGCCCTCTACCACACGTCCTATGATACGCGGAGGCAGACAGTTGCACACACGCGACGAAACGGCATCGAAACGCGAAGCATAGTCGTATATCCGCAACATAAACTGCTCGTGCGAACACTCGTATCCCTTATTCAGCAAACCGTCATCGCTCTTGAGTACAAACGATATATCGAGCGTCAAATCATCGCCTTCGACAGCACGCAGAGCCGGAGCGTCATATCCGAGCCGCACCGAAGCCGTTGTCTGCGGAGCAACGTCCAAATTATCAACCGCTCCCGACAAGACCTCACGGCCATCGGCAGCAATACTCCACAGCAGACGCACATTGGAGAGGTCTACAAAGAAGTTCTCGTTATAAATATTAATGGTATCATCTTGCGTATCGGGCAACGATGCGATTATATTGCGATACTGATACTTAACCTCATATGCTCCGGGATGAAGCGTGCGGTCTGCGGCTATAACTCCATTGCAATTAAAGTTTTCATCCGTCGGGTCGAAATCATTGTAGTCGCCGCCATAACGGTATACCTTCTTACCGCTGTCAGGGTCGCGCCACAACAGCGCCTGGTCTACAAAATCCCAGATATAACCACCCTGGTATTTCGGATATTTGCGCACCAAATCCCAATACTCCTTAAATCCGCCCAAAGAGTTACCCATAGCATGTGCATACTCACACAGAATGAGCGGGCGCTCGGAGTTTTCCGATGCATAACGCTCGCAATATTCATAGGTGGCATACATCGGACACTGTATATCGGTATTGTAGTCAAAACCTCCGTGTTTGGTCGAAGCCTGTTCATACTGCACCGGACGACTGCAATCATAGCCCTTTACCCAATCATAGCAGGCGTGGAAATTAGGGCCGTTGCCGGCCTCATTGCCAAGACTCCAGACGATAACCGAGGGGTGGTTATAATCACGCAGCACCATACGACGATTGCGTACCAGGTGAGCATCGCGATAATCATCACGCTTGGCCAGACAGGTCTCACCGTAACCCATACCGTGAGACTCGACATTAGCCTCATCAACTACATAGATGCCATATATATCGCACAGGTCATACCACAGCGGTGTATTAGGATAGTGGCTTGTGCGCACAGCATTGATATTCAACTGTTTCATTATCTCCAAATCGCGTATCATATCCTCGCGTGTGAGATAGTAGCCTCTTTCCGGATGCATCTCGTGGCGGTCTACACCTTTTATATATATAGGCTGTCCATTAACCAGCAGTTGCGAACCTGCTATCTCAACTTTGCGGAAGCCGACATTAAATCCGGTCGTCTCTATCACACGTTTACCGGCAAGGGCTGTAACACTCAGACGATAGAGATTAGGCTGCTCGGCGCTCCACTTCTTCGGCGAGGATACATCCATCCGGCATTGTACAACTCCATTTGCAACGGGACACAGCCGTTCAGCCACTACCCTGCCGTCGGAATCTGCAAGGCTCAAAGCAATACTCTTCACGCCTTTGGTAACCGATACATTTACATCGAGGGAACCATTGACATAGAGTTCATCAAGGTCGGGAGTAATCTTTACATCTTCGATACGGCGCTTGTCGCGGGCATACATATAGCAGTCGCGACCTATACCCGACAAACGCCAGAAATCCTGGTCCTCAAGATAGGAGCCGTCGCACCAGCGATATATCTGCATCGCAAACAGATTCTCTTTGCCGTACTCGACGCAGGATGTGATATCGAACTCCGTCTCAAGTTTACTGTCCTCGCTATATCCGACCTCTTTGCCATTAACCCAAAGAGTTACATTCGATGTAGCAGAACCTATATGCATAAATATATCTTTGCCTTTCCACTCTGCCGGAATGATAAACTCGCGGCGGTATGAGCCGACATGATTGCGTTCAACAGGGACAATCGGAGGATTGTTTTTATAAAACGTGCGCCACGCATACCCTACATTAAGATATACCGGGTCGCCATATCCGTTCAGTTCCCACAATCCGGGTACCGGCATCTCCCCCCACTGCGAATCATCATAACCGCGACGCCAGAATCCGTCGGGCAGATTTTCGGCATTCTCGCACCATGAGAACCGCCATACACCGTTCAGCGAACGGTAAAGCGGGGAAGTGCTGAAGTCATTGACATACATATCGTCCGACGCATGGGGATATACTATAAAACTCGAGCGCATAGGCTCGCGGTTTACCTCAAAAACTTCGGGGTCGAGCCAGCGCTCGCTTTGAGCGCGCGATATGCCGCATGAAAGTATGGCGGCAAAGGCAACTGCAATGGCTTTTTTATTCATAATGTTACATTATTGCAAAGTATCCGAAACAAATATAGTAAAAAAGTACATAACGGCGTTATTATGCGGCATAAAAAATCCGCCTGCGGTCGGCGGCAGGCGGATAGAAAATCTGCAATAATAAACTTTTAGTGCTTGAGCGTAACCGACGGATTATGCTTGTACTTGAACATAACCGTAAAAAGCAGAGCCACCACAAGCGCATAGGCTGCAAATATACCCCACGTCGCAGGCCAGCCGTCGAGAGATATACCCCACGTTGCAGGCCATGTGTCGGCGCCAATATTACGAGCGACACAGTAGCCTCCCTCCCAGGTACAGAAGTGATTTACCACCTTGCCTGCGGCCCAGGTACCAACGGAGGCACCGATTCCATTCGTCATAAGCATAAACAATCCTTGAGCGCTTGCCTGCATAGGTCTGGACGCCTCCTGCTCGACAAAAAGCGCGCCTGACACGTTGAAGAAGTCGAATGCGACACCGTAGACGATACACGAAAGGAAGAGTGCCGCAACACCCATAATGCTGTCCGTATTACCAACACCAAAGAAACCGAAACGCAGAACCCATGCGAACATCGCTATCATCATAACCTTCTTTATACCGAAGCGGCCGAGGAAGAAGGGAATAAGCAGTATGCAGAGCGCCTCCGAAACCTGCGACAGCGACACCAGCAGCGTCGGATTCTTGGCGAACCAACTCGATGATGTTGCAGCGAAACTATTTATATAAGGTGTAGCGAAACCGTTTGTGATTTGCAGCGACACACCCAACAGCATCGAGAAGATGAAGAACAGCGCCATTTTCTTCTGTTTGAACAGGACAAAGGCATCAAGTCCCAGACGCTGTGCAAGCGTCTTCTTTTGCGTTCCGGCGCTCTTGTCGAGCGGACACTGCGGCAGCGTGAACGAATATGCCGCCAGCACGAGGCCCAGAACGCCGCACACGACCAATTGCATATATGTAAATTGTGCGGCATCGCTAAGTCCGAAATGCGTAAAATTCACGAACCACATGGCAGCGATAAAACCGACCGTGCCGAATACGCGGATTGGCGGAAAGGCTTTTACCGTATCATAACCATTGCGTGAAAGAATAGAGAATGCGACCGTATTCGAGAGAGCGATGGTCGGCATATAGAAAGCCACGCTCAAGAGATATGGGATGAATATGGGCCATATATTACCCGCATAAGTTACCCCCTCGGAGACTGCACCGGCATCAACCGTTGCCTTAATGCCGAAATATGCTGCGACGGCCATTGCGCCGGCAGCAACCAGATGGGAGATGCCCAGCAACCTTTGAGGTTGCACAAACTTGTCGGCAACAGCGCCGATAATGGCAGGCATAAAGATAGAGACCACACCCTGCGCGATATAGAACCACGAGATGTAATCTCCAAGACCTACCCTGCCTAAAAAGTTTCCGATACAAGTCAGATATGAACCCCACACGGCAAACTGGAGGAAATTCATAACCGTCAAACGAAATTTGATGCTCATAGGATAACTAAATAATATTGGTGATTGATTTTTCTGCAACAAAGATACGATTTTTTTTTGAAATTTCTTTTGTATATGACAAAAATGCTCTATATTTGCAGTGTCAAAACGACAACATTGGGCTATGGTGTAATGGTAACACTACAGATTCTGGTCCTGTCATTCTTGGTTCGAATCCAGGTAGCCCAACGGAGCAGCAGGCGAGAGATGCAAAACATCTCCCGCTTTTTTATTTTTAAGGCGTGCCGTCCGAAGAACACACCGGTGAATATCGTGAGCGTGCGGTATAAAGAGACCGGCGACAAAAAATCTGCTGACTATTTTTTGTTTCGTCTTTATTTTGTACTTTTGCATCACCAAAAACGTTCTAATATATGTTGAGCAGAAGATTGCTTAGAGTGAAGGTTATAAAATCGCTCTATGCGCATATACAGTCCCAGACCGATAATTTGCAGGCCTCGAAGAAAAATCTCGTCCTGTCTATAGACAAGGCCTACGAACTTATGTTTCAGTTATCGTCGCTTGCCGTAGAGTTGGCACGATATGCCGAGGAGCGTCAAGAGACGGCACGCAACAAGAAACTTCCCACATACGAAGACCTCAACCCCAATCGCAAATTCGTAGAGAACAAAGCCATAGCACGCATCGCCGGCAACAGCGAGATAAATGACTTTATATCAGGACACGGATTGGGATGGTCGAAATACCCGGAACTTGTAAAGAGCATCTACACCCGTCTGACCTCGACCGAGAAGTACAAGCAGTATATGGCCTCGCCGCAACGCTCTCTGAAAGAGGATGTGGAGTTGCTGACCGACTTCTACACCAATGAACTGCAAAATGACGAAATGCTTGATGACGTGTTGGAGGAGATGTCGATAATGTGGACTGACGACCTCGGACAGGCTATAATGCTCTTTGTAAGGATGCTCGGCTCGGCAAGCGAGAAGCACGACGGGCTGAAGATACCGCCTAAATACAAGAACAGCGACGATGAGGAGTTTGCATTCCGTCTCTTCGAGCAGTCGGTTTTGCAGTTTGCCCGCAACAGCGAGTTGATAGACCGTCTGACAAGCAACTGGGATGTTGAGCGTATAGCCTTTATGGATATTGTGATAATGGCCGTAGCCATTACCGAGATGAAAGAGTTCTCGTCAATACCGGTAAGAGTTACGCTCGACGAGTACATCGAAATATCGAAATTTTACTCTACGCCTAACAGCAGTGTGTTTATCAATGGTATTTTGGATAAAGCGGCTGAGATTTTGCAGGCAGATGGTGAAATACACAAATTCGGTCGCGGTCTTATCTGATTAAGATTGCCCCAACAGTAAAAGAGAGAGAATATGAGAGCATTTTTAGTTGCAATGGTGTTATCGGCAACCCTGACGTTTGCCGCCTTCGCCTTTGCACAACCGCCGGTCAGTGTACGGCAGGCTATGACAATAGATATCACGGACGAGGTTCTGGCCTCTGGCGCGACGGACACTCTCAGATTCGGCAAGATGCAGTCCGGCGATGTGGTCGTAAAGACTATCTCGCTGCACAACGAGACAAACAAGCCCTTTGTAGTGGTGCGTCATGAGAACAGTTGCGGATGCGCGACCTTCAAATACGGACGCAAGCCGGTGCTGCCGGGCGAATATGTCGATATAGAGTGTACTTTCGACAGTCACGGGACGCACGGCTGGCAGATGAAATTAGTCAAGTTCTACCTCTCGGGCGCCAAAAGTCCAACCAAAGTGTTTATAGATGCCGATGTAAAATAGGGGCCTGACGGCAGGCGTCGATGCCACAAGTGCTTTATGGTGGTAAGATGGCGCGGCAGCATCGGAAATGTAAATTATTTGCATTTACAGTTAAAAGCGTTATCTTTGTAGACGATAACAGGCGACAACACAAACATATAATTGACAGCAACTAAAAATTTCAATTACATAACCGATTAAACATTATGAAAAAACTATTTTTGTTTTTATCAGCAGCCATGCTCTCTCTCGGTACCGCAACCGCCTTTGCACAGGGAGATGAGAGTGCAAGCACAGCTCAGGCAACAGAGAATACACAAGATGCCGGCACGGAACTTCAGACAGTTGCAGCTACTGACGGCAGCAATGCAGCAGTAGCCGATGTGCAGCTTGAGGAGGCTGTTGCAGCCGAAGACATCGTCGATAATAACCTTGAAACAGACAGGTCATCCTCCTATTCATTCTGGATTATGGTAGGATTGATGCTGCTGGTACTCTATTTCTTCATGTGGCGTCCCGAATCGAAGCGCCGCAAGGCTATGCAGAAGTTCCGCGAAGGACTTAAGAAGGGAGATAAAATCATTACTGCCGGCGGTATCTACGGCGTTGTTAAAGAGGTTAAAGAGACGTCGCTCCTTATCGAGGTGGACAGCAATGTAACACTTCGTATAGACAAGAGTATGGTTGTAGCCGACAACTCTGCTTTACAGCAACAGCAACAGCAACAGCAACAGCAGTAGCAGTACCATACGGCAAGAACATATTATATTCGGGCGTCTCTCGGGACGCCCGAACCGTAAAACGGAAATCCCGATAAGAATAATGGAGAGTTTGTTATACAACACAACCGGCACCTGCTCCAAACAGATTGAGGTGTGCATTGACAACGGAACGATTGTCGATGTGAAATTTCACGGCGGATGCAATGGCAATACACAGGGGGTCGCCGCTCTTGTAAAGGGGATGAATGCAGAAGATGCCATACGACGGCTCGAAGGCATTGATTGCAACGGCAAAGGCACTTCTTGTCCCGACCAGTTGGCAAAAGCCATAAAAGCACTTTGCCGTAAATAGATTATCAAATCTGCATAGGCATATGCGGTTATCAAACGAGCAATATAGCACCATAAGATGAAACTCGCGATACTGAACATAATACCGCCAAAATTCAGGCGTCGAGGGATATGGGTCGTATTCACGATTTTCATGCGGGCGCTTCTCAACTTCGTCGGACTGGCGATGCTGCTGCCCGTACTGCTGCTTATACTCGATACCGACAGCATATCGACAAACACCTATCTAAAAAGAGCCTTTGAGTTCAGCAGTGCAGGCAGTCCGCAGATGTTTGTTGTACTGGTATGCGCTGCCGTTGTTATTGTCATATCGCTGAAGTGCGCGGCAAACCTGCTGCTGTACCGTGCCGAGCGTGATTATATATACGAACTGTACCGGTATATGTCGCGCAAACTCTACATCGATTATCACAACCGGGGACTGCAATTCATTAAAAGCAGCAACTCGGCAGTGCTGGCCCGCAATGTCAATGTAGTATGCCTGACTTTTGTGGCAGGTATCCTTCGTCCTGCCGCCGGCATAATCAGCGAGATAATACTCTTCGTATTGCTCTTTGCAGCACTTGCGGCATACGACCTTACCGCTGCGTTGCTTGCAGGAGTAGTATTTGTACCTTCGATATGGATATACATTCACACCGTCCGCGCCCGTCTTGCCGCCTACGGTCAGGAAGAGAATGCAGAACAGCGTACCAAAGCGCGCAATGTTATCGACACTTACAGAGGATATGCCGATATAGAGATTAACAACGCTTTTCCGGAAATGCTGGCCAAATTCGACAGGTCGATGGAGCGTATCGTCGGTATGCGCGTGCGCAACGCTACCGTCTCTACCCTGCCTCAAATGTTTACCGAAATCGCGCTGGCATTGGGTATGTCGGCTATGGTGATTATAAATCTGGGTCTCGAAGGCGACCGCATGCGGATACTTTTCGGCATATTTGCCGTAGCCGCATTGAGGATAATGCCGTCGATTCGCAACATCATGTCGTCATGGGCTTCGCTCAGATACAACAAATATACGAT
>JAFLRT010000046.1 GCA_022511295.1 Alistipes sp.
ACTGCTGCCTCCGCCATCATTATGCTTGCCGAATCATCAATTCGGGAGCGATGTTTCACGCGATATGCTTACGCTTCTGTTCTTGAGTTGGAAGTCTATATACACGTCGAATGTTCTCGACAGATTCACCTCGGACACGTATTCCGACTCACCACTCCAGCCAATCTGACCGATAAAGTCTGCCGTAAATGTATTGGCTGTACCTGCACGATTGAAGTTGCTGATTGTGAATATGAGACTGGGGTTGGTCAGCGTCTTGCTGGCCGAAGAGCCGGTGAATGGATATGTGCACGAACTGCGTGAACCCATGTATGTACCGGCCTCGCAGAATCCTCCCAAGGTGTAACTGCCTTCAGGGTTATTGACCGTCTTTGACCAAATCATAAGTTTGGTTGACTTGCCCGATATGTTGAAGGTGAAATCCCAGCACTTGGTGTAACCTGCATAGTAAATCGTACCGTTGTGGTCTACGACAACCGAAACGCCGTTAATCATGTTATCTGTTACCGGCACCGTGCGAACCGTACCCCATCCGAAGATGTGTTCCTTGTCGGTACGCTGACCCTCGTAATTGAAGATATATACATTTGATGCCGTTGTAACCGATGCCTTGATACCATTGTCGGTAACTTCTACCTTACCGCCTGTAACATACTCTTTGCCGTTATTTGCAGTGTAGACATACGATGTGTAGTTGTCCGTAAAGAATCGACCCTCACCCGAACCCGGCTCGTAAACGCCGTTGGGAAGTTTCGATGCGTTAAGGCTATGACCCATCTTGAGCGCCAGACCGCGACCCGACCCGCTCCACGAACCGCCTTCGTTGTATGTACGGCCCTGCTCAGTCATTGCCAGCACCTCCATATTGTAACTCAGGTCGAAGTACGAACCGGGGAAGTAGTATGCCGTAGCCGCATTCATCGTTACGACGTTTGCAGGGTCTACGACACCGACATTGATTTTCTTCGATATGCCGTCGAAGGTCGATACCGTGAGGGTTGCGCTGCCGGGCGATGTTGCCGTAATCTCCATAGGGTTGTTGGGATTGACAAATACACGCGGGTCGTTGCTCGTAATGGTGAAGGGAGTGCCTTCGGGCAGCACCTTTATCTCTGATGATATATCCTCGGTTTTGCCGCTCTCGATAAAGTACGAACTGCCGACAATCGCCGATGTAATTCTTACGGGGATAGTCTGCTCGAAGTCGCCTGCCGAAACGGTAAGGTCTACATTACCCGTTTTCAGGGGAACGATTTTGTTGTGTTTGTCTACATAGGCAACCGACGGGTCGCTCGAGGTCCATGTATATTTGGCTGTCGAGGGACGTATGGTTACGCTGAGTTCCGTATTATCCACGAAAGACATATTGACTGAGCGTGGATATACATTCAGACGCGAGACGAACTGATTGGGGTCGGGATAGACGTAGACGGTCTCGGTCTTGCACGATGTTGCGGCTATGACTGCAAAAGCCGCTGCATACGCTATTTTTATAATCGCTTTCATAGTTGTTGTTTTTTATCGGCGAAAGTTTAGTTTGCGGCTCTGTTAGCGAAAGGCACGAACAGATACAGCTCCGTAATTGATACGTTGGCGCCGTTGTGTCCTATTTTTACAGCAGCGACCTTCCTTGTTGTGTCGTCAAGGTAGTCGGACAAATTGAATACCCCTACACCTGGCTCTTTCAGTCCGAGATTGTCTGCGGTGCGGAACTCCGTCTCGCCCTCATAGCGATACTCGAAGGAGAAACTGTAATCCAGTGTCGATACACCGCTCGGATTGGAGTATATAGCCACATAGCGCAGGTACGAGGGTGTGTTGAGGTTTACCGTAATGGTATTGGCCCCGTTGCCTGTCGTAGAGCATGTGGTGGAAGTATTGCCGTCGAATGCCGATGCAATGTTGCTGAACGAGCCGTCAGTCGAGTAGGTGAATGCGGTGTTCGTTAGAGCGTATACATCGCCCGGCATGGTTGTATTGTCCGCTGCCGTTATGCCCGTTGCCGAACTTCTGCGCTTGAGGAATACTACATGTGCCGAGGTGCTGGACTTTGCCGGCGCACCCTTGTCGAGAACAAACGATACCGGCAGCAGATACTCGCCTGCGGGAACCGGTTTGTCTGCGAATTTCACACGGTATACCTCCTTGGACTTGGTCGAGCCGGACTTTACAGTTGCATAATCCTGTATAAAATCTACATAATTCGCTCCCAGTGCGCCGTACTCCGTGCCGTGAGCGTGGTTGTAGTTCTCTACTAATTCTTTGTAATCTTCGGGAACGCACAGCGTTGCACCCACCACGCTCTCGGCAGGGTAGGTCGTGCGCAGATAGAACTCATAGATGTCGGGCATGCTATATGCGGCATTGGTAAACGCATTACCTCCCGAATTGGCCATGTTGAACTCATTGTTGGGTACTATGCAGCGCGAGAGATATGCACGCTGATAGGTGTCTAAGATGTTTATCTCTTCGGTCTTCGTGCAGCCTGCCGCCGTGATAAGCACAGCGGCCGACAGCGCAAGCATCGATAATTTTTTATTGCGTATCATACTTTTTCGTACAATTTTGTATTTACACTGAAATTACATGGACACCGTAACAAACGATTTGAATTCGTCATCCGTCTTGATTCTGCACCAGCGCACCTGATTTCGTCTGTTGTTGCTCTTGTCCGAGATATCGAGGTGGTATTGGTGCGACGAATTGTCCTTGAGCAGGTTGTTGTTCACATCATTGAGGCGGAACGATACCAGCAGTCCTTTTGCATCCGGGCTGACGTTGTATTTGTTACGCTTCAGGTCGTCCTTGCTTCGTGCTACGGACCATATACGCAACTCGCTCATACCTATATAACCCATGTGGGAATCGCTACCCATATGACATTCGCCCCATGCGATTGGTGTTACCCACTTGGCACTTGAGTTCACGTTCTGCTGTTCACCGTCGAAGTACGATGTAATCATACCGCCCTTGCAGGTGATGGCTACATGGTGCCAGATACCCTGGTTGTTCCTGTCGCCGAAGTTTCCTCCGTTGAAGTCAGCCACCCAGAATGTACCCTGCGCGTGAATGTCGAAATAACTTTCGGGCTTGTAGATACGTATGTAAATCATCTCACCGCCGCCTCGTGTACTTGCATAGAATACAGGCTGTCCCATAACGATACCGTCCGTTGTATCAGTTGCAGTAAGGTCCATTGTGAAGTGGAACTCAACGGTCCACTCAGTCGATTCGGGAACCCACTCCTGATTGGTCAAACTTATGGTTGACAGGCTGCGGGGGTTGATAATAATGGCATTCGTCTCAAATGGCTTCTGGAACATATAGAGTACCATATTCTGCTTTCCCAGCACCTTGATATCGTCGCTTGCGCTCGTGATTTTCAGAGGCAGGGCATACTGATTGGCATCATCTTCGGCTACCGGAAGAATGCTTATTGGAAGCAGTGCTGTTGTCGACATGGCGGGTATTGTCAACTGTACGCTGTTCCCATCCACTCGATTGCCCTCCTGGTCTGTCAGATAGTAGTTCTCTGCCGGGAGGATAGAGAGCGCCTCACCGAATTGTTTGTTGTGTTCCTTGATAACCTCCTCATTTACGGAGACGGTAACGGTTACAGGGTGGTCTACGCGCGAGGTCATCTTGATAGTGGCATCGAAGTCCATACGCTTCATCACCTTGTTCACGCAGTCATAGCTGTCGCGCTCAATGGCATCGGACAGATAGATGGCGTTATCAATCACAGGAGCCTTCGCATCATCGCACGAGGTCAAGCCTGCTATTGCCATGCAGCATGCGCATATGATTAAACTTGTCTTTTTCATAGTGTTGCGTGTTTATATTATTTGACTGCGGGATTCATTATCTGAATAGCCTCTCTTACCTGCGGGTAAGACTGATTCGGCTTTAAGCGTGGCGTGTAGTCCTGCTGCAACTGGTATGCGCCGATACCTCCCTTGCGGTAAATCTTGCCGCCGATTTGGGGATTCCAGCGAGCCATACCCTCAAAGGAACTGAAACCGGTCTTTTCGCCCTCATACGTCGTACCGTCGCGCATTCTCCAACTGTTCGAGCCGTAATAGTTCTTGCCATCGTAGGTGAAATGGTTCTCGAATGTCTCAAGCATGATAGTACGGTTGCAGACGAACTCGGGGGTGAGATAGTTCTGAAAAGCCGTTACCATACGGTTTGTACGGTTATCCATCACCGTTTCGCTGTTACCCTCGCTTCCTGTCGGTTTTCCGTATGCCTGCTGTGCGAAGTAGTCAAAGTATACGCAGGCTTCGGGTGCCGGCAGTCTGTCGGGATTACCGTCAATCATCAGAATCTTGTTGTCTCCCAGACGTTCGCGCATACGCTTAACGAATGCCAGGACGCGGTCGTGAGCGGCTTGCGGCGTGATATTGCTTTTGTCGCCGATAAGTGTAGGATAACTGTCGCCCACGTCGTAACCGTACTCGAAGTCCCAGTCGAAACCGTCAACCTCAAGCACATTGTTTATCAGATAGCAGAGCGAATCGGCATAAGCCTCGGCAGCACGCACCGCTCTCTCATTAGCCTCGGGAGAGTTGCCGCGACCGTCATTGGCGTCCAAACCCCAGAACTCGTTGCGGGCCTCTACCCAGTTGGTATATGTTCCCACCTTGCCTGTGAAGCGGTTGCGCACCGTTGCCGGCGTGCTTGGCGAGGCGTTGATAACCCACTGTGGGGTTATCCCCGTACCGATACTGTGTGCGATGAAGACCATCAGACACTTAAGACCTTTGAGTTCCTGCGCCTTTTTCAGGTCACGTTTCTGCATATCGGTATAGCGGAAGCCTGCGCCCCACAGCGATATCATATCCACACTGTCGGGCAGACCCATAAGGCTGGTCTTGAAGTCGGCCGTAGCGCCGCCCCAACCCTGGAAGTAACCGAACATGACCGAGTGGTCCGATGCGCGGTATGCGCGCAGATTGGCATAGTAGTCTCCTCCATTGATGTTGCCGGACTTGTCGATGGGTACAGCCTGTTCAGGCTCTGTCCACTTGCTGCAAGATACTGTTACGGCTGCAACGGAGAATGCCAGAAGCAAATATTTTATACTCTTTTTCATAATAGTCTCTCCTTTCATTATTTTTTAGCCCACCACAATTTCGTTGCGAAGTCGTCGCTGCCGCCAAGCAGTGTAAGGGCCTCGTTGAAATTATCGGTATTGGTATTTCTCTCGTCGGGGGCGAACATTATACGTTCTGCCACGCGCATATTGGAGTATGCAGCCGAGACTTTACCCGATACGACAGGCATAAACTCGGGGAAGCGCGTGCGGCGGTAGTCGCACCAAACTTCGTGTCCAAGAGGGTAGAGGGCGAGGTACTTCTGCGTGATGATACGCTGAAGTTCTTTACCGTCGTTAGCCCACTTGATAGTTATTGAACTGGGTGCATCTGCATCCTCGTTGTTCACGTGGTCTTTGTACGCTGCGGGTTTGCTGGTGCTGTTGGTTATGTAACCCTCGGCACCCGATGCTCCCCACTGCTCGAATGAGAGGCGGATACCCTGCTCGTAGAAATCCTGTGCATTGCCTGCATACCAGCCGTTGAGAGCGCACTCCGCACGCAGGAACGCTACCTCGGCAGCCGTCATCAAAGGATACGGGTCTCTCTCCTTGACCGTCGGCAGCGAGTATTCGGGATTCTGACCCAAATTTGCCTGTGCCGTCATCGAACCTGCACGCAGACCGTGATATACCTGCTCTTTCTCACCTTCGGAGTTGGTTCTCTCCACCGTGTTGAAATAAATCTTCAGACGCGGGTCGTTGTAGCCCTGCAAGTAGCATATAAGGTCGGCAGCAGCGTAGGAGTCGCAGTAGGTATTGACTACAGTGAAGAACACCGAGCCTATGCGGTTCATGCGTCCTATCTCCATATTCATATATGCGTTGTCGCTGTTGTTCTCGATAACTCCGTTGCTTATAGCCTTCTGTGCGTATGTCGCCGTAAGGTCGGGACGCACATTGCTTACACGCACCGCCAGACGCAGCAGCAGCGAGTTGGCATACTTGGCCCATTTGTCGAAGTCTCCCGCGTAGATGCGGTCGAAGTTCTCGATGTTGGCCGTCGTTCCCAGGGCGCGGCACCTATTCAGGTCGTCGATAGCATCGCTAAGTTCCGAGAGCATAGTCGTCCACACCAGTTCCTCTTTGTCGTATGGTATATAGAGGTCCAGGTCGTTGGGGTCTATTTTGGTGTATGGTATAGGACCGTACATCTCTGTCAGACGGTGCATTACCGCCACGCGCATAATACGCGTAAGAGCCCAGATACTGTTTTCGGTGTCGGCGCCTGTGGCTTTCCACATCTCTACATAAGGCTGGTAGAAACCCATCGCGCAGTTGAAAGGAATGTTGAGCCAACCTGCGTGGTCGTAGGTGTACCATGAGAAGTCGCCGCTCCACTTGGCATTCGTACCACCTGTGTTACTCATCAGCATACGACCGTAAACATCGCCTATAAGGCTCTCGCTATGCTGGAAGGCGCCGTTGTCGCTCAGAGGCACAATAAGCATCTCCATTCGCGGTATCTGCGAACCGAGGCGGTTGTTGTCGCGGTCAAGAACATCCTCGTCGAAAGCGCCGTAAGGACGGTTAATCTCCGAGAAGTTTGATGTGCAGCCCGCTGCATACAGACAGATGACTGCCGCTATTGCTATTTTAACTATGTTTTTCATAATCATTGTGTATTGACGGACTGTTTAGAATTCGAGTTTGATACTGAAACCGATGTTTCTCAGGCTCGGCATCATGAAGTAGTCCAAATTCTGGTTGTAAGTACCTGTTGAGAATGTCATTTCGGGGTCGAACGGACACTTGCAGTAGATGAGCCACAGGTTACGTCCGATAACCGATGCTGTCATTCTCACTTTGTTCTTAAACCACTTGTTGGGCAGGGTGTATGCCAATGAAAGTTCCTGGAGACGCACGTTCGTAGCGTCGTATACATACTCCTGGAGCAGACCGCCGTTTACGTTAGCCGTGAGGCTGTAGTAAGACTCGGCGTCGATATATCCGTTGTTGATGAATACACCGCCCTTGTCGCGTGCGTCGGCCGAGGTCTTCGAGACGCCGTAACGGTCCATAAACATCTGCGTATAGGATGTCGCCAGACCGCCTATGCGCGCCGTGAAGAGGACGTTGAGCGAGAGACCCTTGTATGTAAAGGTGTTGGTCCATCCGATATTGCCTTTGGGCAGCGTCGAACCAATCTTTTTGGCTTCCGGCAGCGTGTATACCGAAACGGTACCCTCAGGGCTTACATAGATGTTGCCCTCGAGGTCGCGCACGAAGTCATTCGATACGTAAATGTCGCCCATCGAACCGCCTACATTGATGGGGTTGTTACCCGACTTGATATTGACGTCGTTGGGGTAGTAGGTCTTGTTCGTTACGGGGTCCCAATACTTGCTGAAGAGTGCTACGATACGGTTGCGGTTGGTGCTGTAGGTGAAGTTGGTACTCCATCCGAAGCCGCTCTTCCACTGGTTGTCGTAACCTATTGCAAGTTCCAGACCCTGGTTGCGGACATTACCGCTCTGGATGTACATCGTCGAGTAACCTCCCGATGCCGCCGAGAGCGATACGGGTATAGTCTGCTTTTTGGTATCCGAGCGATAGAGCGTCAGGTCGAGGCTCAGATGTTGCAGGAAACGTGCCGTTACACCGAACTCCCATGAATCGGTCTTCTCGGGATAGAGGTGCGTTACGGGGCGGTGTCCTGGCTTCGAAGCCGCCGAACCGTTCCATGTATAGTAATCCTCGGTAAGTGAGCGCTGCAGAGGCGAACCAACGTCTGCGAATGATGCACGCAACTTGAGGTAGTTGAACCATTTTGGCATATCTACCAACTCGGAAATTACCGCCGATATACCCACAGAAGGGAAGAAGTATGATAACTGCGAGGTATTGGAAAGGGTTGATGACCACTCGTTGCGGGCCGTAAGAGTGAGGTATATTGCATTCAAAGCACCTACCTCGACGTTGCCGAATACGGCATACTCTCTCTGACGCCATGCATTGAAACCTGCGCCGCTGTAATCCTTATAGATATTGGAGTATGTAAAGAGGTTGGGTATGAATCCGAGTACACCTGAGTATGAGTTTGTCTCGTAACTCTGGTGGTTGAAACTCGAACCGATGTTGGCCGACAGCGACCACTTGCCCCACGACTTGTTGATATTGACAAGGGCATCACCGTAGAGGGTTCTGTACTTCTCCGACGAGAAAGAGTAGTAACCCGTGCCGTTGATGTCCTGAATATTCTGTGCTACGCTGGTCGCGTATACTTTGCTCTCGGACTTGCCTACGTTGTCGTCCAGGCTCAAACGGCCCGATATGCTGAGCCAGTCGAGAATCTCATACGAGAGACCGACGTTGAACATATAACGGTTTTTGCTCGACTCGCGCAGTTTGCGATACATCTCCCAATAGGGGTTTTCGGCGTAGGTGGTACCTGCGCAGTCTGCACCCCAGGGCCAGCGCTGTACGTATATATTACGTTCAGGACTCCACTCTTCGAATACGCGAACCTCGTCGAAGTCCTCGCCGCGCGGCCACAGGTAGACGATAGGAATCGGGTTGGCGAAACCGCCGGCAGCAACAGGGTTAAGTTGATTCTGAAGGATATAACTTGCGCCGAAGTCGAACGTCATCTTGTCCTTCAGGAACTTGGTCGTGTTGCGAACCGTAAAGTTGTAACGGTTGTATTTGCTGTTGGGGATAATAGCATCCGAGTTGTTGGCAGCAGCCGAGAAGTATGTCTGGTTCTTCTGGTTGCCTATGGAGAGTGTTACGGCGTTGCTCACGTTTGTACCCGTCTTGAAGAAGTCTGCGGGGTCGTATGCGAGTGCCGTTCCCTTTTCACCCCAACTTCCGAACTCATTGCGGCGATTGCCGTAGGTGGTCTGGAACTGAGGCATACGGAATGGTGTGCTGAAGGTAGTGTTGTTGGAGAATGTAACCTTCACCGAGCCTTCGGTACCCTTTTTAGTTGTTATGAGGACGACGCCGTTTGCTGCGCTCGAACCGTAAAGTGCGGCAGCAGCGGGACCGTTCAGCACCGATATACTTTCGATATCTTCGGGGTTGATATCGGCGATACTCTCTGTCGAGGGCTGACCCGATGCGTTAAGTTCGGCTGCACCGCCGGAGTTGTTCGAGCCGCTTGTTATATTAAACATAGGTACACCGTCAATCACGTAGAGAGCGCTGTTGCTTCCTGTCAGAGACTTGACACCTCGCATAACCACACGGGTAGGACCACCTGCACCGTTTGCTGCGGAGTTAATCTGCACGCCGGCAACCTTACCGACCAGAGTATTCATGAAGTTGGCATCCTTGACAGTGGTAAGTTCGTCTGCTTCAACCTGTTGTACGTTGTAACTGAGGGCCTTTTCGGAACGTTTGATACCGAGTGCGGTAACGACTACGGCATCGGCCATTGTCGAGGCTTCGCTCAGTGTAATTGTAAGATTTGTCTGGTTGTTGTAGGGGACTTCCTTGGTTTCGTAGCCCAGGAATGATACTTCCAGCACATCGCCGCTTTTGAGGCCTGTGATGTTGAATACACCGTTGATGTCTGTGGTTACGCCCTTTGTCGAGCCTTTCACCACGACACTTGCTCCGATGACGGGAAGATTTGTTTCATCTACAACAGTACCGCGTAACGCTCCTCCGCTTTGGGCAAAGGAGGTCTGCGCTACAAATGTTGCGAGCAGCGCCATTAAAACTGCGCAGCACGAAACAAAGTTCATTTGTAGTTGCTTCCTCATAAAAATAGAATTTAGTGTTGGTCTTTTGCAGGCAAGCCTGCTGTTTTTATTGTTTGTTTTTGTTTTTGTTTTATTTATAGTTCCTTTATAACTTCAATTTTCTTCGCCTCTTTTCACCTGTTTTTGCATAGTTGGCATATGTGGTTGATTATTTATGCCTTATATACGTCGCAACCGACCCTCCTGGCTCTGTACATCGACAAGGGGTATAAAAAATCATCCGCACTATGCGGCAATCGTATGGCAAATATAAAAAGAAATTCCATATTTAACTATATTTTTAATAAAATTTTGTCTGTCATTAAAAAAATATTTATTTTTGCCTTTACCCCTTTCGCCGCTACGGATGCGGAATCGGGTTGATTGTAATATCGATACATCGTTATAACTTTTTTTGATATGAATAGAGTGCGAATTTTGTTTTTTGTTTTAACACTTGTTTTTGTCTTCGCGGGCATTTGCGGATGCTCTAAAGAGGGCGATACGATTTACGACCGAGAGAGGGAGGAGGGCAATAATCCGACGCCCGACCCCGATGATGACAATAATACGGAGGAACCGGACGAGACGCCCGATATGCCCGATACTCCCATAGGACCTTACGACGGCGAGCGTGCCGACGATGCAGCCAGGGATGCGGCAGGAACGAACGAGGATATATACTGGGAGGCAAACACCTTCAATAAAATGGTTACGTTGCACTATTCCGAGACGGGCGTTAAGATTGAGAACTCCGACAGCAAGATTAAAACGTATACTAACGGCGCTCACGCCGTAGTCGATTTCGGAACTAACAGCGTGAAGAATGTCGAGATAGTCGTTACGGGCGTCTCCTCCGACGGTTCGCTCAAGGTCTACGGCGCCAATAAGTTCAAACTGACGCTTGGCGGTGTGGAGTTAACCTCAAAGCGCGGCCCGGCAATCAATATACAGTGCGGCAAACGCTGCTTCGTGCATATGCCGGAGGGGAGTGTAAACCGCTTTGTCGATGCAACTGCATATTCAGACGATTTCTACTATCCTTCGGGTGTATCCGCCGCCGATGAAGACCGCAAGGCGTGCTTCTTCAGCGAGGGCGACCTCATCTTCAGCGGTACGGGCGTTGTGGTCGTCGCCGGCAATCAGAAACATGCAGTGGCTACCGACGACTCCTTCACGATACGCCCGGGCGCTACGCTTGTGGTAACATCTGCCGCCAAGAATGCTATTCACGTCAAGGGCGACTCCGAAGGCAACGGCGTAACGGTTTTGGGCGGTCTTATCCACGCTACGGTGGCTTCGCAGGCCGGCAAGTGTATCAAGACCGATGCAAATGTAACGGTGCAGGGCGGTCGTCTGCTGCTGAAGACATCGGGCAATGCCTATTACGACACCGCAGAGAAAGATACATCGTCGGCTTCCGGCATCAAAGCCGATATGAATATCACCATAAGCGGCGGATTGGTGCAGGCCGAGAGTACCGGCACAGGCGGCAAGGGACTAAGCGCCGACGGAGCGATAACCGTCAATGGCGGTACTATAAAAGTATCGACATCGGGCGGTCAGTATAGATACAGCAACTCCGTAACATCATCACCAAAGGGCATCAAGGCCGAGGGTAATATCGATATCAACGGAGGTCGTGTCGATATCGAGGTTACGGGTGCAAGCGAAGGTTCCGAAGGATTGGAGAGCAAGTCTGTGCTTACGGTCAATGGCGGCGAGACCTCGATTTACGCATACGACGACGCGGTGAATGCGGCTGTGGGCATCAACTTAAACGGCGGACGCCTCTACGCCTATGCCGTGAATAATGACGGCATAGACTCCAATGGCTATATGAATCTTTGCGGCGGTCTTGTGATATCTTCGGGTGCGGCAAGCCCCGAGGAGGCTTTCGACTGCGACAGGAGCAGCGACCTGAAGGTTACCGGCGGTACGATGATAGGTGTTGCAGGCGCGGCTATTTCGCCCTCGACGTCGGCAACGACACAGCGCACGGTGATTTATAACGGCATCTCGATATCGGCAGGGCAGTTGCTTGCCATAGTGGACTCCTCCTCCACGCCGATACTTCTCTTTACCGTTCCTCGGACGCTGAATGGCGGTACGACGCTGTTTTTCAGTTCCGATAAGATAGCAGCCGGTGCAACCTATACGGTATACTCCAATGTCTCGCTTACGTCCTCGTCGGAACCTTGGCACGGCTGGTATGAGAGCGGTTCGTGGAGCGGCGGCACAAAGGTCGGCACATTTACCTCAAGTTCGATGATTACCTCTGTCGGCGGTTCTACCGGCCCCGGTGGCGGCGGTCCGGGCGGCAGATGGTAAAATAAGGTAATGATGCCAAGAAGAGCAAATAAATTTGTTCTCCTCTCGCTCACGTTAATCGACTTTGGTCGATTTTCATTGCTCACGCT
>JAFLRT010000047.1 GCA_022511295.1 Alistipes sp.
ATATCTTCTCTTTATCGGAGAGAGAGGTTTCTGACTGCTCAAGACGTGCCTTAAGTTCTTTTATGTGGGCTTCGTCTGCTGCGATAAAGTCGGCTATGCGTTTCATCAGAGCCTGACTGCGGTCGCGCAGCTCGTCGTTGGACAGCGTAGTTATAGAGGGATATACCTCTATGATTTTATTAACATATGGCTCTATCTCTTTGCGGTCTTTCTCGGCTTTTGAACCCAAGAACAATTTTATCAGACTTGTAAGTATATTCATTGCGGTAATGTTTTTATCTGTTTTTTTAACTTGGTGAACGAATGGCGGTCGAGTCCCGCCGCGCAGACGTTATTCATCCAACAAAGATACTGCTAAAATCGCTTATAACAAATGTTATCTGTTATTATTTTCAAATTATTCCCTTTGCATTAAGATGTTTACCTGTTCTCTGTATTACAAATATGCATTACAATACGCCTGCTTTGTATAAAATGCGCATTCCAATCGGACACTCGCTGCATTTGCGTTGTTCGCAATATTCATCTGTCAGTTGTATCAGAGATTGAGTGTCATAGGCGCTGTGCGCTATGACTCCGCATGACTGCCACGCTTTTATTTTGAAATTGCTCTCCGGCGGCAATTCCTCGAGCAGGTTTATCGCCTCATTGCGCAGATTGTCGTTTCTCGTGTAGTTGCCGTATGCGTATTGCAGCGGAACAGTGATATTTATCGCAAGTATTGTCGCTTTGGCACTGCCGATGCGCTTGACAACTTTAGGCGCAGTTTGCTTTGGTATAAAATGGTCTGTCCAGTAACTCGATGCCTGCGCAGTGAAAAACTTTTCGGCATCTGCTGCCGTGCGGCACTTTATTAATGTCTCTATATCCATATCCGAGCGAGCCACCAGCGCCGCAATCTGGGACATGCGTATAATAGGGTGGTTGTAGGGATTGATATTCGTGATTTGCCATATGGATGAGTCCATCTTGCTGATGCCGTACTTCCGTGAGAGGTATTCGTATTCACGCTTCAGGTCGAGCGTATACTCATCATTGCAATACTCATCCAGCAAACCCGACGTTCCGATTATGAGAGCCTCAAGTTGACTTATTGAATTTACGTGCCGACGGATGTATTTGTACTCTGCTGTCGATGCTAATTTTTCAAATGCCATGCTGTTTGCCGGAGCGCCCATATATCTCAACAGCATAGTGTATAAAGTCTCGTTCCAGTCCTCCCGACAGGAGTAGTAATAGCGTTTGGTCAAGTCGTCGAGTTTGCGCTTCATGCGGTTGAACAGCAGAAGGTTGTATATCTCGCTGCGATGCAGATAGTCGCATTGTGCAAGATAATCTCCGCAAAGGCTTCGGTCGGAGCTGGCTTGAAGACGATTTAATATGCGTTGCTTCTCATCCATCTGCGACTAAAGCATATTGAGTTCCATAAGCGCCTCTTCGGACATCATGTCTTTGTCCCAGGGCGGGTCGAACGTCAACTGAACGTCTACGGAATTTACACCTTTGATTTTTGCTACCTGCGTATTGACATCTTCAACAAGTTGGTCTGCCATAGGGCAGTTCGGTGCCGTCAGCGTCATGGTTATAGTTACCGTACCCGACGGTTCGAAATCGACGTCGTAGACAAGCCCGAGATCGTAAATGTTCACCGGAATCTCGGGGTCGTATATATTCTTTAGTGTCAGAACAATATCCTGTTCTACCTTTAGTATCTCTTCTGGTGTCATATTATTCGTTTTTACCTGCCGTGCTGTCAAATGCGAGAGCGTAAAGGCGCATCTGTTTAACCATTGCGGCAAGACCGTTGCTGCGCGTCGGTGAGAGGTTTTCGCTCAATCCGGTAGCATCTATAAAATAGAGTTCCGTATCCATCACCTCGCGCGGCGTGCGTCCGTTAAGAACCCTTATCAGCAGGGCGATTATTCCTTTGGTTATTATAGCGTCGCTGTCGGCGGCAAAGTTCATTCGTCCATTGTCGTCAAGCCAGGCATCGACCCATACACGCGATTGACACCCGTTAATCAAATATCGGTCTGTACGGTGTTGCGGGTCGATAGGAGGCAGGTCGTGGCCAAGACTTATCAGGTAGTCATACTTATCCATCCAGTCTGTAAGTCCGTCGAACTCTGCTATTATTTCATCTTGTATCGGGTCATTCATATGCGTTAATGTTTCAGTATTCAAAATCCAATGTATCGCCTTCGGCGGCCGATGGTGCCGATATGTGCAACAAACGGGCTAAAGTCGGTGCCACACAGGTCATATCGACAGGCTTGTCATACTTTCCGGCCGTTATTCCCATACCGTATATTATAAGCGGAACATGGGTGTCGTATTTGTACATCGACCCCGATTCGGTACGGTGCGTATCGCTTATTGTCGTTCGCTCGGGGAAAAGGTTTATGATAATATCGCCCGAGCGGCGCGGATAGAAACCCCTCTGAATCTTTGATGCATAACCATCGACAAAATAACTTGATTGAAGTGTGGTGGCCGTTATGGCGTGCGATATCCCGCGAAACTGCAAGGCGAATGCTGCGGCTTCGCTCTGTATCATCTCAAGAGAGAGACGTTTGTCGCGTATCAGATTGCGATTCAGGTAGAGTGCGCGGTCGGCATATCCGAGAACCCATTGCCCCTGTCCGTAGCGGGCATTGAGAAATGCATTTATTATCAGTTCAAACTGCCGCGAATTAAATCTGTCTTGCTGGGGTGTTGCGGCATCGTATGCAGGAGCGCAGCCGTGCGCGGATGTGAAGACGACCACAATCTCTTCGCTGTAATTCGTATGTACGGCTGCATAATCCAGCAACTCCTTGATGTCGTTGTCCAAATGATATAGCATATCTTCATATTCGACAGACTCGCAACCGTAACGTGCTGCAATCTCATCTGCGGCATCGAGACAGATATTTATTATATCCGGATGGTCGTCCGCTCCAAGATTCAAAGCCGTCAAAGCCTGCTTTGCGAGGTCGAATACAAGGCTGTTTCCGGCCGGTGTGGCTGTAATCCTCTCTTTGGGCGTGATTTTGTCTTTTTCGCTTTTTGACCTCTTTTCTGAAGGGTACAGCGCAGCGCCGAGCGAGCGTTTATTGATATATTTGTCGCGGCTGTAACGGCATACCCAGTCTCTGTTTATGAAACGGGCGTTCATCTCCTGAGTGTTGTATTCATCTACCCATACAGGCAATTTTTCTGCATAGGCGGTCGATGTTACCCATTGACATTTCTCTCCCTCCGTCCACAGACAACAACCGCTGCGTCCGGCTGTGGTGATTGCCGACGCAGGCGTTAAGGCTATCGTTACGGCACGGGAGAGCCGGTCGCTGCGCAGCAGCGCATCCGCAAGTGTCGGTGCAACCATATTCTGCGGCGAGTGGCCTTCTTTTATATTGTTTATATTGTTGCTGCCTAATGTTTTTACGTTTTTGTCTGCTGTTAAGTCCACAAACTTCTCTAAGGTATAGTCGTACCACCGCGAGCCGACTATACCGTGCGTAGCCGGTGTGGCTCCTGTGGCAAGCGTGGCGAGTGAAGTCGGGGTAGTGGTCTGCATACAACCGTAGCAGGCCTCTGTGAATGTTATGCCGCGAGAGGTAAGACGCGCAAAACCCCCTCGGTCGAGATTGCTTGTATATCGTTCAAGCGCTTCGGCCTGCATGGAGCCTGCAATGATATTTATGACTAATCGCGGTCTCTCTGCTGCCGCAGTTGTCGCGGTGGCGAACAAGGTTGCCGTGAGTAGCAGGTTTCTTATAAGCGACATAAGTGTATAAATATCGACAAAATTACAAATTTATTCGTATTTATTAGCATCTGACGCGCATCGGCTTCAATAAATTAATAATTAATATTCGTTGCCGCCGTTTGCTGCATACAATTATATCCCGGTCTGCACGTATGCGGCGAAATGGCTCCTCTCGGCAGAGAAATCGGCTGACGGTTCTGCGGCTTGCGCATCCTCTATCTCGGCGAGCATCTTGCGGCAGAATAGGGCGTATTCGGCGGACTGAGTGTCTGCCGGACGATGCTGGGCCGCTGCTGCTATTCGTTCAGCGCGCGGCAGAAACGCGGCAGCGGCTGGCTCTATCGCCGCTGCGATGAATTTCTCACGGATATAGGCTATTGCCTGCGATGAAGGATGTACCAAATCATCTGCATAGAAACGGTAGTCGCGCAGGTCGTCATTCACAATCTCGTATGCAGGAAAGTATTCGGCGTTGTCATAGTGGCTTACAATCTCGTCTATGGCTACGCGCAGCACGGCTTTGCTCAGTGAGTTCTGTTCAAAACCGTCGGCGAGGTGCCGTACTGGACTCAGCGTGAATATCACGTGCTTCTCCTTCAACAGACCCTCAAGCAGTGCAGAGCAGGCCTCGATAATCTCGTTTGTCCCGAGGCGCCGGCGATTGAAGAGTGCCGCCGGCTGCTTGTGGCAGTTGGCAACAATCTCTCCGGTCTGCTTCAGTTCGTAAACCCATGACGTGCCGAATGTTATTATAACATCGCTTGCACCTGCCAATGCCTCGTGTCCGCACGCAATAGCCTTGTTTACCTTCTCTGCCGCCCCTTGAGCCGTCGTATCTGACAACGAACCGTGAAACCGGTAGTCAAAATAACGGTTTCCGCCGTTCTGCATCTCGGATGCGGCAACCGGCACGGGATTGCCGAACAGATTCATCACCTGCGCTATGGAGGCCGGATTGAACATTACCCCTGCCGGATTGGCCGTTATACGGAATTTCCCTCGCGACAGGGCTGCAGCCATATTGTCGGCAAAGCAGGAGCCTACGGTCAGTATTCGACTGCCGTATCCTATTTTGTACTTGAGCGGAGCAATCTCTATCTCTGTTCTGAATCTCATCTATTCAGTTTCGCTGCATTGATAACCGGCCGCCGTTACAGCGTCAATAATCTTTTGCGACTCGAAATTACCCTGCACATCCGCCATACCCGACTGAAGGTCTATGGTTACTGCTGTAACTCCTTCGACAGCAGTTACTGCCTTTTCTACGTTGGCCTTGCAGTGGCTGCAAGTCATTCCTTTAATTTTGAAACACTTACCCATTGTTATATTATGTGTATGTTTAACTCTGTTGATGAATGCCGCAACGAGAAGTGCAAGCAATATAGCGGCGCTTATTTGTTTCCATAAAGGAATAACTGATTCGTGGCCGTGACAGCATGCTGAGGCGATATGCCCGTCATGCAGTTCAAACCAACTGGCGGGAAGCAGGGTATCGGTCAATATTCCGAAACCGAGCGCTCCGGCGATTATTGAGACCATATATATAAGCAACGTACGTCTTCCGAGAACCTTGCCTACGACCATTATCGAGGCCATATTCGTTGCGGGGCCGGCCATAAGCAGCACGAGTGCGGCGCCGGGACTCATGCCTTTTAACATCAATGCTGCGGCAATGGGTACCGAGCCTGTTGCGCATACGTACATAGGTGCCGATATGAGCAGCACCAACAGCATATTGAGTATCGGTTTGTCGGCGAATGTATCAAAAAAGTCGTCAGGCACCAAAACCGATATCGCTCCGGCGATAAGCAAACCAATGACAAGGTTTTTGCCTATATCGCCAATCATATCCGAGAATCCGTATTTGAGGGCCTCCCTGCACTTTGCTATAAAGCCTGAAGGCAGTTTTTCTTTCTGACCAACGTTCTGTAACTCTTCATCCTTATCCTTTTTCCCGAAGATGCAGGTCATCATACCTCCGAATATAGCCGTTATAAAGGCGACGAGAGGCCGTATTACGGCAAATGCCGGCCCGAGCAGCGATGCGGTGGCAGCAATAGAGTCTACACCGGTTTGGGGTGTTGATATGAGGAATGAAACGGTCGCCCCCTTTGATGCACCCTCTTTGCGCATTGACATGGCGGTCGGGATTACGCCGCACGAGCATAGCGGCAGCGGCACGCCGAACAGAGCCGAAAGCAATACCGAGCGAAAGTTGTTTTTTGACAGATAGAGCGAATACACCCGTCGCGGCACAAAGACGTGCAGTATGCCGGCGAGCAGGAATCCCAACAGCAGATAGGGGGCCATCTCGCAGGTAAGCGCATATAACGGCATAAGATACTCTTTCATAGTGTATACTCTCCTTTATTGAAAAATCTTTATTAAAAAATCATTTTCGCGACAAATATAACGATTTTTATTATACATTATTATAAAAAAAGCGCGCTCGTTATGAGCGCGCCTCTCCTTGTTGCCGAACAGTGATGCTATTTCGTCATTGCCTGCTGAACGGCAACTGCTACGGCAACAGTGGCTCCAACCATAGGGTTGTTGCCCATGCCGAGGAATCCCATCATCTCAACGTGTGCAGGCACCGACGATGAACCTGCGAACTGAGCGTCGGAGTGCATACGTCCGAGAGTATCGGTCATACCGTAAGATGCGGGACCTGCAGCCATGTTGTCCGGATGCAGTGTACGACCCGTACCGCCGCCGGAAGCAACCGAGAAGTAGGGCTTGCCGGCCAAAACACGCTCCTTTTTGTAGGTGCCTGCAACGGGGTGCTGGAATCGGGTTGGGTTGGTAGAGTTACCCGTAATGGATACATCTACATCCTCTTTCCACATAATAGCGACGCCTTCGCGTACATCATCGGCGCCATAGCAGCGAACCTTCGAACGCAGACCGGTCGAGTAGGGCGTAGTCTCCACCTCCTTAACCTCACCGGTATAGTAGTCGAACTCTGTGCGAACATAGGTAAAACCGTTGATGCGCGATATAATCTTCGCTGCATCTTTGCCTAAACCGTTGAGAATCACGCGCAGAGGCTCTTTGCGAACCTTGTTGGCCATTTCGGCGATTTTGATTGCGCCTTCAGCGGCTGCGAAAGACTCGTGTCCGGCAAGGAATGCGAAACACTTTGTCTCCTCGCGCAGCAGACGCGCTGCCAGATTGCCATGTCCCAGACCAACCTTGCGGTCGTCAGCCACCGAGCCTGCAATGCAGAACGCCTGAAGACCCTCGCCGATAGCCTCGGCAGCGTCAGCAGCATTGGTGCATCCCTTTTTGATTGCAATAGCAGCACCTACGACATAGGCCCACTTCGCATTCTCGAAGCAGATGGGTTGAGTCTCCTCGCACATCTTGTAGGGGTCGAGACCCTTTGCTTCGCAAACGGCCTTTGCATCCTCTATACCGTTGATTCCGTATTGAGCGAGAACGGCATTGATTTTATCTATGCGGCGTTCATAACTTTCAAATAAATTTGCCATAATTCGTTTTGTTTTATGCGGTTAGACGATGCGTTTACTCTTTGCGCGGGTCGATATATTTTGCGGCGTCGTTGAAACGTCCGTAATGACCTTTGGCCTTCTCTATGGCTTCGTTTGCGTCTACGCCCTTCTTGAGCATATCCATTACCTTTCCGAGGTGTACGAACTCATAGCCGATTACCTCGTCATTCTCGTCGAGCGCCATGCGGGTACAGTAGCCTTCGGCCATCTCGAGATAACGGGTGCCTTTAGCCTTGGTTCCGAACATGGTACCCACTTGTGAACGCAGACCTTTGCCGAGGTCTTCGAGCGAGGCGCCAATGACGAGTCCGCCCTCCGAGAAAGCCGACTGCGTGCGACCGTATACGATTTGCAGGAACAACTCGCGCATAGCGGTGTTTATTGCATCGCAAACGAGGTCTGTATTGAGGGCTTCGAGGATAGTCTTGCCCGGCAGAATCTCCGATGCCATTGCAGCCGAGTGAGTCATACCCGAGCAGCCTATGGTCTCAACGAGAGCCTCCTCGATAACACCGTTCTTTACATTGAGCGTCAGCTTGCATGCGCCCTGCTGGGGTGCGCACCAACCTATACCGTGAGTAAGACCCGAGATATCGGTTACCTCCTTGGCTCTAACCCATTTGCCCTCTTCGGGTATGGGCGCTGAAGGATGATTTGCACCCTTCCTGACGCAACACATTTGTTGCACTTCGTGTGAATAAATCATAGTTTCTTTCAGTTTTATGAATTAGCCTATACTCTGTTTTGTCTGTTTTGTCTGCTTTGCCGCACTTCTGTCCGGTCGTTATCTGCCGGCTCGTGCGGCGCAAAGATAACAAAAAGTTTCAGTTATTTGTTGGTTTTGGCCCACGAATCCTTGAGCGTAACCGTGCGGTTAAAGACAAGGTGGTCGGGGGTTGAATCCGTGTCCGGACAGAAGTAGCCGGTGCGCTCGAACTGTACTGTTTTGCCGATGGGCTGCTCGCGCAATGCAGGTTCGAGGTAGCCGACAATCTTTGTCAGGGAGTTCGGATTGAGGTTATCCTCCCACGAGGTTTGACCTTCCGATGTGTCGTTGGGGTCCTTTGTGCGGAATAGCGTGTCGAACAGACGCACTTCGGCCTTTACGGCATGTTGTGCCGATACCCAGTGAATAACGCCCTTGACGCGACGTCCGTCGCTCGAAGAGCCTTCCCCCGACATCGGGTCGTAGGTGCATCGCAATTCGGTTATATTGCCATCAGCATCCTTTATCACCTCTTCGCATTTTATGAGATATGCGTAACGCAGACGCACTTCGCCTCCAGGTTGCAGACGGAAGTACTTCTTGGGAGGATTCTCCATAAAGTCGTCGCGCTCTATGTACAACTCACGCGAGAATGGAACCAGACGCTTGCCTGCGCTCTCGTCCTCGGGATTGTTTATGCACTCGAACATCTCGACCTTGCCTTCTGGATAGTTCGTTATCACCACCTTGACGGGGTTGAGAACTGCCATGCGGCGTTCTGCCACCTTGTTCAAATCCTCGCGCACGCAGTACTCTAACTTGCCGAGGTCTATAACATTGTCGCGCTTTGCGACACCGACCATCTCCGCAAATGCCCGAACCGAAGCCGGCGTATATCCTTTGCGGCGCAGTGCGCAGATAGTCGGCATACGCGGGTCGTCCCAACCCATTACCACGCCTTCGTTTACGAGTTTCAGCAGATTGCGCTTCGACATCATCGTATAGGTCAGGTTCAGTCGTGCGAACTCGTACTGATGCGAGGGGTAGATGTCCAGAGCCTCTATGAACCAGTCGTAGAGAGGACGGTGAACGTCGAACTCGAGCGTACATATAGAGTGTGTTATCTTTTCTATGGAGTCGCTCTGCCCGTGAGCATAATCGTACATAGGGTAGATGCACCACTTGTTGCCCGTGCGATGATGCTCCGCATGGATTATACGATACATTATCGGGTCGCGGAAGAGCATATTGGGATGCGCCATATCAATCTTTGCACGCAGGACCTTCGAGCCGTCAGGGAATTCGCCGGCCTTCATTCTCTCGAACAGTTCTATATTCTCCTCTACCGAGCGGTTGCGCCAAGGCGACTCTTTTCCGGGTTCCGATACGGTGCCGCGACCTTCTCGTATCTGCTCCTGCGTCTGGTCGTCCACATAAGCCAATCCTTTGCGTATGAGAACGAGCGCCCATTCGTATAACTGGTCGAAGTAGTCCGAAGCATAGCGCTCGACAGCCCAGTCGAATCCAAGCCACTTTATGTCGCGTTTGATTGAATCTACATACTCCACATCCTCTTTGACAGGATTTGTGTCGTCAAAGCGCAGATTGCACAATCCTCCGTATTTTTTTGCAAGACCGAAGTTTATGCAGATGCTTTTGGCATGACCTATATGGAGATAGCCGTTTGGTTCTGGCGGGAAACGTGTCTGAACGCGAGTCTCTCCTTTGGCTATTGACTCCTCGATAATCTCTTCAAGAAAGTTAAGCGACTTCTCCTTTGTTTCGTTTGTCTCAGTTGCCATATATATCATTTATTTGTGTTTTGTCTTGTCGTATATCGTGGGGCAAATCTTTGCCGATACGCTTACTAATTGCTGACAATAGAGTTTTGCTCCGTTGCACTGCAAAACCATCTCGGCACGCACCGATATGTTGTCATTAAGAAATTTGCGTTCATAGCCTATTCCCGTGCGGTTGTAAACCTTGTGCGTTGTGCCGTAGAAAGGGTCGCAGGTGTAGAGTGATTCGGCATAGGGCAGTCCGTCTCTGCCGGACGTATTCCAAAATGGCGTCAGACTCTTTCCGACATACAGGTTGTTGTCTATAAATATACCTTTCCAACCCATACGTAAATACAACTCGCCGCCGAATGGCGTAATCCAACCATTGCCCTGCATTCTGTCCTGTTGCATCGATTGCAGATAACCAATGCGCACCTCGAAGTCGAGCAGCGCGTTGAACTTCGCACCGATATATGGATTTATAAGGATGTTATCAACTACATTGCCGCTGAAAGTTGATTTGTTGGCAAAGTGCTGTAATGACATTGAAACACCTGCATCGAAACAGTCTGCGAACTTGCCGCCGGCAGCAGCCAGCACACGGAACTGCTCGCGAGTGGAGGGCGAATACATGCCTACCCAGTCTACAGCCAGTTCGGCAAATGCTTTTTGTCCGGTGTACCGCATGGCAACTCCCTGTATGCAACTGTTGTATATCAGTGTCGAGTCGCTGTAAAAGGCTCTTGAGTAGCGGCCGACAAGTTCGTCGCGTCCGAAGATGCCGGCATTTGCGCCGTATGTGCCGTTGTCGTAACGATAGTAGGCAATAGGGTCTGCTCTATTGATAAATTTATCCGAGCCGAAATCTTTCAGGAGTTGGGCGCCGATGACAATAGTATTATTTTTGTCTATTCTCCAGCCCAGCGACGGGTCGAACTCTACGGCGAATATGGTGCGAGAGGAACCGCAGTCGCTGCCCGCATATTCCGTATTGTCGAACCATGTTGCGACGTTGCCGTTGAAAAACAACTCCTGCGACCTTAACGTTAAGGCGGTACAGAGAAATATGAATATCAAAAACGACCTCTTTATCATTGTGTTGACAAAGCGCAGAAATGGTCTGCGGCTGATGTTTGCATTTCGTTGTCAAAAGTAGTTAAAATATTTTAATTTATAGATACCTGCTGCTGATAAATTGGCTGTTGGGCCGAAAAAAAACTATTGTTTTGCCTTGCTGTTGCCTGCCGATACTATTGCCGAGTCGGAAAATGTTGTTATATTTGCAGTCGGGCGGCGTATTGGCGCCGTTGTAAAGGCGTTTGACTATGAGCGTAGAGAGAAACTTCGGACACGGCGAGAGCGACGGCGAACTCGAGAACCGCATACGACCTCGTGAACTTGGCAGTTTTGCCGGTCAGGACAAGATTGTCGACAACCTGCGTGTCTTCATTCAGGCGGCGTTGATGCGCGGCGATTCGCTTGACCATGTCTTGCTTCATGGGCCTCCGGGGCTGGGAAAAACCACATTGGCAAACATTATAGCCAACGAGATGGGTGCGCAGTTGCGTGTTACCTCGGGGCCGGTGCTTGACAAACCCGGCGACCTGGCCGGACTGCTTACGAATTTAGGTCCGGGAGATGTGCTTTTTATTGATGAGATCCATCGTCTCAGTCCTGTCGTAGAGGAGTATCTCTACTCGGCAATGGAGGATTTCAAAATAGATATAGTGTTGGACAAGGGACCGTCGGCCCGCTCTATACAGATTGAGTTGGCTCCCTTTACGCTTGTGGGCGCGACAACGCGCAGCGGTCTGCTGACATCTCCATTGCGGGCCCGTTTCGGGATACAGTGCCACCTGGAATATTACGACGCTTCGGTGCTGTCCGGCATAGTGAAACGTTCGGCGGGAATCCTGGGTATCTCGATTGATGATGATGCGTCGGTTGAGGTGGCTCTGCGTTCGCGCGGTACGCCGCGTATTGCCAATTCGCTGCTGCGCAGAGTGCGGGATTTTGCTATGGTGAAGGGTGAGGGGCATATCGACCTCGATATTACCCGTATGGCTCTGTCGGCGCTGAATATAGATTCGCGCGGTCTTGATATTATGGACAATCGTATTCTCGAAACGATTATAGCCAAGTTCAAAGGCGGTCCTGTGGGTGTCAATACTATCGCTACGGCTGTAGGAGAGGATGCCGGAACAATAGAGGAGGTCTACGAGCCGTTCCTTATAAAAGAGGGATTCCTCAAGCGTACTCCGCGTGGTCGTGAGGTAACGGAACTGGCATACAAACATCTTAATATCGCACCGGGAGACCCTGAAGGGGTGTTGTTCTAAGTAATGATGCCCAAAAATGGGCGTTTAGCC
>JAFLRT010000048.1 GCA_022511295.1 Alistipes sp.
ATCGACATCCTCGCCGTAGACAACACCGCCGTACGCGAGAGTCAGGTGAAGCGTCTGAAGGAGTTGCGTGCTACGCGCGACAACGAGGCTGTCAAGAAGGCGCTCGATGCTATCACCGAGTGCGTCAAGACGGGCGAAGGCAACCTTCTGGAGTTGGCCGTAGAGGCAGCGAAGGTTCGCGCAACGCTTGGAGAAATCTCGGATGCCTGCGAGGTTGTCGTAGGTCGTTACAAGGCAGTTATACGTTCAATTTCAGGTGTATACAGTTCAGAAGTGAAAGCAGACGAAAGATTTGAAAAGGCGAAGGCAATGTGTGCCGAGTTCGCCAAGAGAGAGGGTCGTCAGCCCCGTATCATGATTGCCAAGTTGGGTCAGGACGGACACGACCGAGGTGCAAAGGTTGTCGCTACGGGTTATGCCGATGTCGGTTACGACGTGGATATGGGTCCGCTATTCCAGACACCCGAGGAGGCTGCAAAGCAGGCTGTCGAGAATGACGTACATATCGTAGGTGTATCGTCGCTCGCAGCAGGACACCTCACACTCGTACCGCAAATCATCGCCGAACTGAAGCGTCTGGGGCGTGAGGATATTATCGTGGTTGTGGGCGGTGTGATTCCCGCACAGGATTACGATGAACTCTACCGAGACGGCGCCGCTGCTATCTTCGGTCCCGGTACCCCGATTGCTGAATCGGCAATCAAGATGCTTGAGATTCTCAACGCAGAATAACGGCAAGAGACCAATTATCAGACTATTGAAAGGCGCAGCATTTTTTTGCTGCGCTTTTTTTTGTGTTTACGAGAATAAATGTAGTATCTTTGTTATGCAGGCAAGTGGTTCGATAATCTTTTTACCGTCCACAACGCTATGCAAACAGATTTTTTACATAATTTATATCTATTCTCTATGAGAAAATTTTCACTATTTCTGCCGCTGGTTTTATGCGGTCTCTTATCCGCCTGCGACAGCAACGTACCGGAACCAGACAACACTCCCGAAACGGTTTACACCGTCGAGGTTTCACCCAATGAGGTTATAATTGCACCCGAAGGCGGTGAGGTAACAGTTACGGTAACCAGTTCGGAGCAATGGACTCTCGGTGGCGGAGACTCATGGTCCGTACCATCGACAGCGACCGGTATGAACGGCGATGAAATCACATTCAAGGTCGAAGCCAATGAGACAGAGAGCGAGCGCACGCTATTCTATACCATGACCTGCGGAACGGCAACAGCAAAACTTCACTTCGTGCAACTGCCGGAGGATATCATATATGTCGCACGCCAAGTCTATGATATAGACAAGGACGGCGGTGAGGTCGAGGTCGATATCGAGGCAAACGGAGAGTTCTCATACGAGATAGACGAAGCATCGCAAAGTTGGCTGACATTCGTCGAGACGCGCGCCATGAACAGCGCGGCAGTTGTATTCTCGGCAGAGCCTAACAATACCACTGAAATGCGCGAGGCAATAGTAACTTTCAGTTGCGGCACGCACTCAGAGCAGGTTCATATCTGTCAGAGCGGAGTCGCGCCTGTAATCACGGCTATACAAAAAGAGTATACGGTAGAGGTCTCCGGTGCAAGTATAACGGTAAATGTTACCGGCAATGTGGAGATTAGCGTCGAGATTGAGGCATCGGCTGACTGGATAACATACAATCCGCAGGATGGTGCAGCAGGTACGTACTGCTTCGATATTGACCGCAACATCGGGAGCAGACGTCAGGCGACAATAACCTTCGTAAACCATCAGAACAACGTAAGCGACACCGTAACCGTATCGCAGCAGGAGTGCAGCGAGGATGTATTCGAGGTTGGTGATGAGTGGCCCGGCATAACGACCTACAATATCGGTTGCGAGGGTCTTCGCATAGAGATTAAAGTATGGGCGAATGTCGTATACCATGACGACTTCACGATGTACGCGGATTGGATTCACAAAGAGGAGGTAGTCCAAAAAGGCGGCATGAAGACCTATATATATAATATAGATGCCAACGCCGAAGATTTTATGAGAGTAGGCGTAATCAGTTTCTGCAAGGATGACGACACCGGAACGTGTTTCCCGGTAATCATCATGCAGGCCGGAACAGCAGCAAATTAACACAATCTCAATATTATATATCTATGAGTACAAGCAAAAAAACAGGAAGGTATATCTCTCCTGAATTGTGGTTCCTGGAGATAGTGGCAGAAGAGGGATTCTCGGTATCCGCAAACGTGGAGTTGCCCGGATTGGGATGGACCGAATATCCGGATGAGTATTAACAGTTAAATAATTTTTAGATGATCTACCATATATTGAAACGGGTCGCATCGCTTGCAGTTTGCTGCTCCATAATGGCTGCCTGCAACAACGATACGACAGATATTGTCGAAAATCCTACAGGTCAAAGAGTACGGATTACGGCAGACGCCGCCTTCGACGACACGCGCGTAAACGTCGGTGCATACAACGGCGAAACATTCCCTCTGACGTGGGACGAAAATGATGCGATAGCAGTCATAAACGCAGCAACGAGTCACGTTGAAGGCAGCGATATCGTTCAGTTCCCTCTTACCCTGGGAGCCGGCACCAACAAAGCACGATTCGAGGGAGAGATAGAGACCGGCGATGCGGATTATTTCGCGGTATACCCTTACTCGGCACTGCTTCAATACACGCAAAGCCAGTCGCAGTTCTGTATCGCAATACCAAACGAGCAGGTGCCGACGACCGAATCGACAGTAGACCCTGCTGCCGTAATAATGGTATCCGACGGCGCAAAGATAGTCGGAAACAGGCTCGACCTGAAATTCAACCACGTTACGGCATACGCCAAACTCAAACTGAAGAATCTCAAGGACGGTGTCATATCCAATGTGGTATTCTCCACGCAGAGCAGCGACCTGGCCGGTACATATCTATACAATGCCGGCAATCACGGTTCATCGGTCTGCTCATCATCATACAGAAGCATAAAGGTAGATGCGGCCAACATAAAGTCATGCGATGACGGCTCGCACGAGATAATGTTTGCCCTGTTGCCATGCGCCCTCACCGACTTCAAGGTAGAGGTGAACTACGACAGCGCAGAGGCGATGGTAAGAAACTGCACCTGCGAATATCCGATTGAGTTCAAAGCCGGCGTCGTTTCGGGATTCACGGTCAATATGGCCAAGCCCGATGTCGAGGAGATATTCGAACTGTCTGAAAACACGACTGAAGTGAGCGATGACGGCGGAGAGGTAGAGGTAACGGTTACATCCAATTACAGTTACTTCATCAGCACCTTGCTCCCCTCATGGATTACTCAGACAGCAAGCGAAAAAATAGATGATTTGCGTACGACATATCGTTTCCGCGTGGATGCTAACCCGGGAACGGAGCCGAGAGAGACTGCAATCGTATTCTGCAACGAAAACAACGTATGTATCGCCCTTTTGGTAAAGCAGGCGGCTCTCCAAGAGGATGAAGTATTGGACTGGACGCAGAGAGAGTTCTTCCACCGCTCTCTTATGATGCGTTTTACGGCTACCTGGTGCGGATACTGTCCGCAGATGGGGCATGGCGTCGATATAGCGACGGGACTCGCGCCAGACAAAATCGAGGCAGTGGCAATACACGGCCCCAGCAGTCAACTGGCTTCGCCGCAAAGTTCTGTTTTAGAGAGTCAGTTCAAGATAGGCGGCTACCCGGGAGGAGTGGTAGACTACCGGGCCGAAATTAAAAATTACAGCAACTATGCTTATACGGCTACAACCATTATCAATGCCATGAAAGAGACCGAGGCCAACTATACCGCAGTTACGGGTATAGCGCTGACATCCTCGCTCAACGAACGCACGCTCAACGTTGAAGGTACTGTATATGTAAAAAAAGCCGACACATACAATATTACGGTAATGCTGCTCGAAAGCGGCATAGTAAAGGCCCAGACCGATTACAGCGTTCCTTCGTACAACAATGCGACATACGTTCACAACAACCTGCTGCGTATGACCGTATCCAACATTCAGGGCGACAGTTTTAAGGTCGGGAGCGACAACAGCGAGTATAAATTCAACTACACGGCAACGGTACCGGCAGCCTACAATCTCGACAATATGCGTGTTCTGGTCTTCATACAGCGTCCTTTCGGCACTCAGAACAGAATCCAGTCCAAAGAATACGGAAATTACTATGTGGACAACGCCGTCTCGGCACGCATCGGCGAAACGCACGTCCTGCAACTCGTCGAGAGTTCCAAGGGAGGCAATGAAAGCATTGTTCCGGGTGAAGATATTGAAATGTAAATTATGGCTTCGGTTATGAAAAAATACTTATATATAATAGTTGCACTGACAATATTCGCATCGTGCAGCACTTCGGACAACATCGAAGAGCCGGTAACGGATATGCGCGAGAACAGACTCGAAGCGTGGCTCGAAGATGAAAACTCACGAACCGAAATGGGGTCCTTCACATACGACGGATACAAAAATCTGTGGTGTGAACAAGACTCCATAGCCGTATATATCGACGGCTACAACCACGCGCATATATATACTCTGGAAGAGGGTGCAGGCAACACCACTGCAACATTCAGAGGTTATGGCCGGGGCAATGACTATGTGGCAGTCTACCCCTCCGCAATCGCCGCAGGCTATGACGCAGAGGGCGCACACATCGTATTGCCCTCGCAGCAGAGGTATGCACGCAATACATTCAGTTCCGGCAGTTATCCCATGATAGCGACAAGCCATTCGAGCGGGTTGCAGTTCAGAAACCTCTGTTCCGTACTCAGGATTTCTCTCACGGGTCGCGGAACGGTAACATCAATCACCTTCAAGGCCAACGACGAATCGGCATTCGTATCGGGTGAGGCAACAGTATCGAGCGATTTCACTGATGAACCGAAACTCATCCCCGGCAGCAACACCACAAACGAGGTTACTTTGGATTGCGGCGGTATTATGCTTAACAAAACCACCGCTGAAGATTTCTACATGGTAATACCTGCACAGGAGTACAAGGGAGGTTTCACACTAACAATAACAACTCTCAGCGGTTATATGATTAAGACGACGGAGAACGATGTAGTGATGGGACGCTCGCAACTTAGAGGCATACAACCTTTCCAACTGGAATTGACGGAAGGCCTTATGCCGAGCGAGACTCTCTCGGGTGAAGGTACCGAGGACAATCCGTTCATCATCGCTTCGGTTGAAGACCTTATGCTTATGATGTCGGCTATAAACAGCGTGGACGCCACCATAGAGACTACCGGAACAGACAATCAGACTGTGGCCCGCAACGCTTACTACACGCTGACAAACAACCTTGATTTGAGCGAATACGCCAAGTTCATCGGCCTCTGGACGCCGATAGGAAACTACTCCGCAAACGACAACTTCGTATTTGACGGTGTATTCGACGGCGGCAATCACACCATATCTAATCTGCAAATAAATACCGACGCCACATATCAGGGTCTGTTCGGTTATGTCAAGGCCGGTACGGTTAAAAACCTCAAAGTATCAGGCACGGTCAAGAGCGGCAGCTATTCCGGTATCATCTGCGGACGCAATGACGCCCTGATTGAGAACTGCTCCGTAACGGGCCGCATCGAGGGTATGGGCGACAAGACCTCCAACACCGGAGGTATCGTCGGCTACGGAAACAATATCTCGAACTGCATCAACGACGCCTCCGTCGTAGGCGTATCATACACGGGCGGCATCGCCGGAACAAGCACCGGCACGGTTAAGAACTGCGAGAGCCACATGGGTCTGTCAGGTTCGGCCTCGTATGTCGGAGGTATCGTCGGTTATCAGGAGTCCGGATATATATACAACTGCGCAAACTACGGCAAGGAGTGCTACCTCGCGGCGACTTCGCACCTCGGAGGCATATGCGGATATATGCGTAGCGGCGCGCAGATAGCAAACTGCTACAATGAAGGGTCGCCATTCACTTTCTATGGGTATGTAGGCGGTATTGTCGGCTACTGTGAGGCTGCAAACCTCGGCGACAGCAACGACTACAACACCACCGTAAGAAACTGCGTGAACTCTGCTCAGGTGATGACATACGAGTTGCCGGAGTACGCAGGCGGCATATGCGGTTACAGCAGCGGCACAATAAAGAACTGCTACTGGCTATACGACATATATTCGACGACGGCCAAAGGTATCGGTACGGATAACGGACTCTCGGAGCGTATCGCAATGCTCACGGATGACCAGATGAGCGGTAAGACACCATGCACCGTTCCTCTCTACACCGACAGCGAGCATCTGTCATTTACCGATATTGTTGATGCACTCAATGCCTGGGCTGCAGACAACAAGGTTGATGACGGATTCTTCTACGGTTGGAAGAAGGGAGATAAATCGCCCGTATTCACCAAGAATGAGCCGGTACGTCCCACAACGGGTGTCAAGAGTTCGTTACAGGTTCTCAAACTCACTCACAGTCTCGGAGAGTTCGTCGTTCCGACAGCAAGCGGCACCGGCGTGGAGGGCAATATCGACTGGGGAGACTCCTCATCGACGCCATACAAGACCGCGCAAAAGCATACATACTCATCGGTGCGCGAGTACAATGTAGTGCTGACGCTCGAAAAGGCAACTAACGTTACGATGGACAATATCGTAGGATTAACAACAATAAATCTGTCCGACTTCTGATATGCAGCCGACAGAGGAGTATGATATAAACCCTAAACAGAGATTTTTATGAAAAAGATATTTTTGATTTTGTCGATGATGATTCCCTGCTCTCTGCTTGCAGGAAATGTCTCGCCCGAGCAGGCGCAGAGAGTTGCTGAACAGTTCTTCGCTGCTCGCGCCACTCGTGCGGCAGCATCATCAGTAACCCTCAAGTGGGACGGTCGCAAAGATGCCACACGTTCGGCGGCGGCAGAGGCTCCTTTCTACGTCTTTGACAATACAACAGGAGGATTCGTAATAGTCGCAGGCGAGGAGTGCATCTCTCCTATTCTCGGCTACTCTACCTCGGGGGCATTCAAAGTGGATGGTATGCCGGAAAATATAAGTTACTGGTTCGACTATATTCGTCAGGGTGTGGAACATGCACGCACAAGCCATAAGACCACCACTTCCGCCGTCAAAGCCGAGTGGCAGGCATACATCAACGGCACAACACGCAGCCTCGCAGCCGCAACAAGTAACGAAAAACTGCTTACGACGGCTCTGTGGGACCAGTCTGCGCCATACAACATCGAGGCAACTAAATGGTGCAACTTCGCTGAAGGAAGCGTATTTACCGGTTGTGTGGCGACAGCGACATCTATCATTATGCGTTACCACAAATATCCTTACAAGGGAAACGGTACACTCCCCTCGTACAACTATATCGATAAAAAACAGCGCTCGCGCCATATTAATGGCTACGAACTTACGACCGTGTACGACTGGGATAATATGCTGCTCGAATACAAGGGTTCGAACTACACCCAAGAGCAGGCGACGGCCGTCGCACTGCTGATGAAAGATGTGGGTGTAATGGCAGGGATGAGTTACGGTACAGGCGATACAGGCGGTTCGGGTTCCGACAACGACTTTGCGGCAACGGGTTTGCTCAAATATATGGATTATGACGCAAGTATGGAGAAGATAGAACGCGGTCTATACTCCAATGACGAATGGATTTCCCGCATCAAGTCAAGCATCGACAACGACTGCCCCGTACTCTTCGACGGCGTGAGTTCCGCCGGAGGACACTCATTCGTACTTGACGGATACGACAGCAACAACCGCATACATATCAACTGGGGATGGAGCGGCTCCAATAACGGCTATTATACCATACCGAACTTCGGCGACTTTCGCTCGGAACAACATGCATATGTGAATATCAGACCCAATTTCGGAGGAACGGCTCCCGACGCCTTTATCGTTATGATTGGAAATATGCGCTGGACAAACCCTCCCGTACTTAAAAGCGCAGACAAACTGCAAATAACGATAACGACCGGTATGGCGGCAAACGGAAGCACAGGCAAGTTCAACGGCAAAATATATCTTGCGCACACGGATAAGAATGACAAAATCAAATCCTATCTCGAGACAATCACTGCGACCAATTTAGAGACAGGTATCGGTTACAGATACGATGACAAGACCTACACAATAGATATGAGCGACCTTGCAGAAGGAGACAAGATAAAGTGGTTCTACCAACTCAACGGCAGCGACCAAATACTACCTGCAAAGGTAAACAGCGAAAAAGGTTTGACTTACGAACTGCTAATAAACTTCGACAAGGGGATATACAACCTCGAGTCGCTGACGTCGGTGGAGTACAACGCTTCGGAGCATAAAATATATGTAAAACTCAAGTCGTCGGACATAAGTTGCACATTGCTGCAAGCAAACGGCAGCACCGTTACAAGCGGCGTAACATCCGGCAACATGACATATACGATAGATACGAAAACTCTTCCGAGCGGCACATATACACTGCGGCTGACTCTTAACGGTTATACAAAAGATTTGAAACTTATCTTATAGGCTGTTCGAATATACACGTCAGTCAAATGCAATATCGGCACTCATAATGAGTGCCGATATTGCATTTGTAATATTTCAACGAAGCACATACCACATGTTTTTCTCATCCGTCTACACGGCAGCGCCCTGCACCGTATCAACCTGCGTCAGGGAGCCGTCGTCATCGCTTCCTGCAAAGTGCTGTTGGCGGAAACTCGCCGGTGTCATATTATACGCCTTCTTAAAGAGTTTAATAAAATGCGACGTGTTGGGGAATGAACACTCAATGCCTATCTCGGATACCGATTTGGATGTAAATATCAGCAGCAATTGGGATTGTGCCAAACGCTGATGTATGTACCATTTGTGCGGCGGTATGCTGAAACGACGCTTAAACTCCTTCTTAAACGATGTAATGGAACGGTTGCTGGCATTGGCCAACTGCTCTATGGAGACATCATTGAACATATTCGCGTATACAATACGCTCGAAGTTGTCGCGCACAACATCCATATTCCCCAACAACTTGTTCTTCATACAGCAGTCATCACCCGACACGAGAAGATAGATTAACTCCGTCATCTTGATTTTCTGGGCAATATCGCTGCTGAAGAGACCGATGCTTATATAGGATTCGCAATTACGGAAGAAACTATCATACACAGTAGTTGCAGGCGCGGATATATGCATCTTCTGCGGAGAACAGTTATCGCAACTGTGGCCGTTGGATATCTTCATACTGTAAATTATATTGAGATGCGACACTATATGCTGCAATTCCGACGGCGTATAATAAAAAACTATCTGCTCAAATTGGTTGTCGTCATCAGCAACATTCTCTATATTGTGCATACCGGCACTCATATAGAATATTTCGCCGCCGGAAATACGGCTGCATTTGTCGCTGTAATAGAGTTTTTTCGTGCCACGCACTATATATCCAACTGCACAGCAGGGCAATGAGATGCGCTTGATTCCCGAAGGCGAAGACTCAGTGTACTTAACGATTTTCAGCTGTTCCTGAATGGTAGTGTTCTCCATAATTTACAAAGTTGAAAAGGTTACGAACCTGCACCATTTTTATCGAAGTGCATTTTCAGAAACAAAATTAATATTATTTTATTAAGATACAACAAAATATTGCATTTTAATGATAAAAAATACCATAATGGGATATTAATAGCACATAACAGAACATACTAATATACAAATAAATAGATTTAAGCAACAGCCTTTATGATTAAATATAGTTAAAGTACACCTTTTATATTATGCACAAAAACGGCACATAGATGACTGTTTTGACAACTCTCTTTTCCTGCAAGCTTCATCGCAGGAGCCGGTTATAATACATTTAATTCAACAGAATTTCGGTATTCATTGTGTTTTAATACAAAAATACTATCTTTGCATAACAGCAACCACCGTAAACCGCTTGCCTATGAGTAAATAAAAGAAGCAACCTAAATCAAATTTGATTTCTGACGTACCGCAAGGCACTAAAAGTCACGGTACACTACATATAAAAGCGCATCGGCTTTTCTTCTTGCATTCAGAACTTGGACACTTTTGATTAGTAAGGGAACTAAAGTTGATGCTCGTGCTGTTTTCCAGCGCGGGCGTTTCTTTCATCCTTACTATGGGTAGTCCAAGACCTTGAATGCGGATAAAGAATCTGTCCGCGTTTTTATTTATAATACATTAACATTGATAACACAATAAAATGAAGACAACAAGATTATTTATTTGGATAGCATGTTCATTTGCGTTCACCTCATGCTCGACAATATTCTGCGGTTCAAAGGCACGAGTAACCTTTGAAAGCAATATCAATGAACCTGCCACTCTTACAATCGATGGCGTAAAACATCGTAATGTGGAATTCCCGTATACGACCAAAATAAAGCGAGGTTTTGATGATACCATTGTTAAAGCCGAGGCTGAAAACTATAAGACTCAAACACTCGTCATCGATAAAACATTCAATGCGGTAAGCGTTATAAATCTGACCAATATACTTGGATGGGGCATAGATGCAGCCACCGGCGCAATGATGAAGCCCGAATTCAATCTCTACGAAATCGAGTTTCAACCTGCAAAATAGCAAGCATATAATAGAAAACTATATCTCTTTAAGTCGAGTTTCGACCGGCTTTCGAGTATAATACAGTACACCTCCCTTTATCAACATTGCTCACGCTCGGCAAAAGTGACTCACGGACTTTGCCGAGCGTGAGCGATGAAAATCGGCCAACAGTCGATTAGGTGAACAACGAAAAACATTGGTTTTTAATGGCTTTTAATGATAGCACCTCATCGAGGTGCTGCGCCGCCCTATGGTAGGGGCAGGGGCGACGCAAAAGTCGCGTGTAACAATAGTTTGGTTACTGTCTACTCTTTAAGCCGAGGTTGAAGAACCGTAACTACTCGCAATACGTACTACAAACAAACGCCCCTCCTTGCAAGGAGGGGTTTGAGGTGGTTGTAAATATAGTTTGGCTACTGCTTCATCTTTAATGGTCGGAATCTGGTCGGAATCGGAACGGGTTTACCACGACCGACCCGCAGATGATGACATACAGGCACGAAAAAAGGGTCAATCTCTCGACTGACCCTTAAAGAGGCGGCTACCTACTCTCCCACGGGATAACCGCAGTACCATCGGCGTTAGTGAGCTTAACTTCTCTGTTCGGAATGGGAAGAGGTGGAACCTCACTGCTAAAACCACCTAAATCTTTTCTCGTGTACGCTTATCATCGTACACTCGGTATGGCTTGACACTTCGAGAAAATGAGATAATATTTACAGCATAAAGCCTCTCGGGTAATTAGTACTGCTCGACTTTGACATCACTGTCTTTACATCTGCAGCCTATCAACGTAGTCATCTCCTACGCCCCTCAAGGGAAGACTCATCTTGGGGCCGGCTTCGCGCTTAGATGCTTTCAGCG
>JAFLRT010000049.1 GCA_022511295.1 Alistipes sp.
CAGTAACCGGCCAAAGCCTCATCAATCGAGTTGTCTACGACTTCATAAACCAAATGATGAAGTCCCTTCTCGCCGATGTCGCCGATGTACATTGCCGGGCGCTTGCGAACGGCCTCAAGCCCTTCAAGCACCTGGATGTTTGAGGCGGAATACTCTTCCTCCTGTCTTTTGATTTGTTCTTGTTCTGTACTCATATAAGTAGTTTGCCAATAAAACGTACAAATATAGCATAATTATACGAAATACGCAAGAATAAACTGCGATAATAGAGGCAAAAAGTGCGGAATTTTCCGCACTTTTACGCTTGTCGGTCGCGTTGCACAACCGATATATACAATCGTCGTTATACAAACTATTTGCAAGTTGGCAACAGTCGGGAGAATATGCCGCTTTCGGCACCAAATTTATGAGTTTGTATAACTCCCGACATTGTTTGGCGCATCTTACAATCTGAGCCTCTCTGCAAGGTCGATTTCGTTTACCTTTCCATTGGAGAAAAGCAGCGCACGCGATGGATATTGCTCTAAAATTGCCGTATTGTGTGTGGACATTATCACCGCACATCCGCTTGCTGCAATATTCATAAACAACTCCACTATCCCATCTGTCGTTTGAGGGTCGAGGTTGCCCGTCGGCTCGTCGGCAAGAATCAATTCGGGCTTGTTCAGCAGCGCTCTGGCGATAACGAGACGCTGTTGCTCTCCGCCGGAAAGTTCAAACGGCATCTTGTAGCCTTTGTTCTCCAGACCGGTGAGTTGAAGCACCTCGTCTATCCTTTTTCGTATATCGGTCTCGCGCTTCCAACCGGTGGCTCTCATCACATAGTGCAGATTCATAAAGACGTTTCGGTCCGTCAGCAGTTGATAGTCCTGAAATACGATACCGAGTTTGCGGCGCAGGTAGGGTATATCCCTGTTGCGCAGTTTGCGCAGATTATAGCCTGCGACATAACCTTCGCCCTCGACGAGTTTCAACTCTGCGTATAGAGTCTTCAGAAGTGAACTCTTTCCACTGCCGACACGACCTATGAGGTATACGAGTTCGCCGGCGTTAACAGAAAAATTAACATCCGACAAAACAAGTTGCCCGTAATTTTTCAACTTTTTAGCCGATACATTTGCAAAAGGGTTGTTGGAGTGGTATATCGCCACATTTTCGAGCCTTACTATGCTATTCTCTGCCATTGCTGCGGTGTTATTATTATATAATATCGAGAGCAATCTCCATCATTGACGTAAAACTCTTTTGGCGCTGCTCGCTGGTGGTCTCCTTGCCTGTTACAAGCGAGTCGGAGACAGTGCAGATTACAAGTGCCTTGTTGCCGCTGCGGGCAGCATTGAGATAGAGCGACACGGCCTCCATCTCTACGGCCAATACTCCCATCTGCTGCCACTTTTTCCACGCATCGGGCTGTGCGCCGTAGAATACGTCGCTTGCAAGGATATTGCCTACCTTGTAGTTTACGCCTAATGCGTCGGCTTTGTCTGCTGCGGCTCTAACCAGACCGAAATCGGCTATCGGGGCATAGGTGCCGGGCAGGTCGAACTGCTGTGCGTATGCAGAGTTGGTGCAGGCGCCCATTCCTATAACTATGTCGCCGAGATTAAGTTCGGGGTCGTATGCTCCTGCAGAACCGGTGCGTATTATCGTTTTTACGCCGTAGAAGTTGTACAGTTCGTATGAATAGATGCCTATTGATGGTATGCCCATACCGTGTCCCTGTATGGATATGCGTTTGCCTTTGTAGGTGCCGGTATATCCGAGCATCCCGCGCACTTCGTTGTAGAGTACTGGGTTCTCGAGATAGGTTTCGGCCATAAATTTGGCGCGCAGCGGGTCGCCTGCCATAATTACCTTTTCGGCTATCTCGCCGAATTTGGCACCGATGTGCGGTGTGGGAGTCATGTCTGCCATAAGTAAGTGTTTCTGTGAATATGCAAATATACGAAAAAATATCATCTTCGCAAACTTTCATCGCAACGTTGCGCCGCCCCTGCCCCCCTCGGGGGCGGCGCAGCACCTCAAAGAGGTGCATTTTTATTTTCATTTTGCAGTCCGGCGAGACTGCGGCGCGTCGTTAAAAGCCATTTGACTTTTTTTCATTGTTCACGCTCGGTATAGTATGCAAGCATTCTCTGCCCTCGATTAATCGCAACGTTTACAAACGATGTTCTATTACCCAAAATTACGCCCCTGCCGAAAAGCAGGGGCGTAATGCTTATTGCATAAGACAAACTATCTTATCTGCGCACCGACCTTTGTCTCGAACTGACGTTGCAGGTTCTGCATAGTTCGGTCTATCACCTTGTCGTTGAGCGTCTGTGTTTTGTCCTCTAAAACGAAACTCAATGCATACGATTTCTTTCCTTCGGGCAGTTTGTCGCCCTCATACACATCGAAAAGAGATACGCTTTTGAGCAACTTTTTCTCCGAAGCGAGAGCGATATCGCGTAATTGCTCGAATGTAACCGACTTGTCTACCAGCAAGGCGAGGTCGCGATGCACCTCGGGGAATTTTGACAAATCTTCGGCCTTGACCGTGTTCTTCTTCGTGGCCTTGACGAGGCGGTCGAAATCTATCTCTGCAAAATAGACCTCCTGCTTCAGTCCGAACATCTTTGTGATGCGCGAACTGACAATACCCAATCGGGCTAACTCTGAACCGTTAAGGGTCATTGTTATCGACTCGTTGAAGATATCGAATGCAGCCTGCTCGGTCTTAACCCTGTTCAGGTCTACGCCGAAACGTCTGAATGTCTGCTCGACAACTCCTTTCAGAGTGAAGAATGTCGCTTTCGCGCCGTTGTCATTCCATGTTTGCTGACGGTCGTTGCCCGTAACTGCAATACCGAGACGGTATCCCTCCGAATAGGGGGCGAGCGCATCTTCCGTACCGCGTGCATCCTCATTGTAGAAATAGCAGTTTCCGAACTCGTAAAGTTTGAGGTCTGAACTGCGGTGGTTTACGTTCAACTCTACGGCCTCCATCATATTGAACAGCAGCGTCTGACGCATAACGTTCAAATCGGCACTGAGAGGATTCATGATTTTGACGCAGTTCTCTGCTCTGTACGTCTCAAGCCCGTCGTAATATGATGCCTTGGTAAGCGAATTGGACATTGTCTCAACGAATCCGCGAGCCGACAGGAAATCCGACAGCATATTTATCATACGCGGTTTGTCGGGCTTGGGAATATATGAAAGGGTAGAGTTTACATGTTCGGGAATTTCCACGTTGTTGTATCCGTATATCCGCAGTATCTCTTCAATAAGGTCGGCTTCGCGCTGTACGTCTACACGATACGGCGGTACAGCCACACTCAATACTCCATCGTTCTCGTCCTCTATTTTGACTTCAAGGGCATCCAGAATAGTGCGCAGGGCATCTTCGGGAATGTGTTTGCCGATAAGTGCATCCACGCGCCCGAGAGAGAGGTCGAATCGAAAATCTTCGACCTTGACCGGATATACATCTTCTATATCGCTCGATATCTTACCTCCTGCAAGTTCTCTCATGAGCAAAGCGGCGCGCTTGGCAGCGTAAATCTGTATATTCGGGTCTATACCGCGCTCGAAGCGGAATGAAGCATCGGTATTAAGTCCGAATCGCTTGGCTGTCTTGCGAACCCATACGGGGTTAAAATAGGCGCACTCAATAAATACATCGGTCGTCGTATCGCTTATGCCGGAGTCAAGTCCGCCGTATACGCCTGCTATGCACATAGGCTTCTCCGCAGAACATATCATAAGGTCTTGCGAGGTGAGTTTGCGTTCAACACCGTCGAGCGTTATAAACGGAGTGCCGTCCGGGCAACTCTTTACGACAACCTTGTTGCCGTCGATTTTGGAGGCATCAAAAGCGTGCAGCGGCTGACCGAGTTCGAAAAGTACAAAGTTGGTTATATCGACAAGATTGTTCTTTGGCGTAATACCTGCCGCACGCAGCCAGTTCTGCATCCATTCAGGAGACGGAGCGATTTTGCATCCAGTTACAGTTATGCCGGCATAGCGCGGACAAGCCTCTCTGTTTTGCACCTCTATATCTATCTTCAAATCATGATTATCAACGCTGAATGTGCTTACATCCGGCCACTTTACCCGTACATCTTCGCCTCGACTGCGCAGATAGGCTGCCAAATCGCGCGCTACACCGATATGCGACGCTGCATCGGCTCTGTTCGGCGTAAGACCGATACCGATGAGCCAATCATCCTCTATATTGAGATAGTCGCGTGCCGGAGTGCCTGCAACCGCTTCGGATGGCAGTTCCATGATACCTGCATGACCGCTTCCGATACCAAGTTCATCTTCGGCGCAGAGCATACCGAATGATTCTACACCGCGAATTTTGCTGCGCTTGATTTTGAACTCTTCGTCGCTGCCTGTGGGGTAGAGGACCGCTCCTATCGTTGCACACATCACCTTCAGTCCAGCGCGGCAATTAGATGCTCCGCAGACAATCTGCAAAGGTTGCGCTCCGCCGACGTTCACAGTCGTTATATTAAGGTGGTCGCTGTCGGGATGGGGAGTGCAAGTAAGAACTTCGCCTACCACGACGCCTGCCAGACCACCGCGTATCGTTTCAACTTTCTCGAAACTCTCCACCTCAAGACCGATGTCGGTGAGTATGCGTGCAATCTCGTCGGCTGTCAGTGTGGTGTCGATGTAATTTTTAAGCCAGTTGTAAGATATATTCATAGCTGTTTGCTGTATTTGATTCCGAAAATCACACAAAGATACGAAAATAATTGAATAGTTGCGAATCGTAACGCTAATTTCATAGTTTATCCCGCATTTCGGACCTAACGCGAACCGAGATAGAGGAACACCATTCCGATAAGAATAAAGATGAGGTCTATCGCCTTGCTTCGCAAATTCCGCTCATGAAACAAGAGCGCTCCGCAGGCAAATGACACCACGACCGAACCTCGGCGAATCATCGACACAATGGATATCATCGCCGCCTCGTTGCCAAGGGCGGTCAGATAGGCAAAGTCGGCACATGACAGGAATATGGATATCAACGGTATCGCCCACGACCAGTGAAACGGCACCTCTGTTTTGCGTCGCGGAAACTGCATGACGGCAATCACTATGCTCATTGCAACAAATTGATACACCGTATACCAACTCTGCACAAATGCCGGATTCAGGTCTCGCATTATATACCTGTCGTACAGTCCGCTGGCGGCACCCGTCAGAGCAGCCATTGCGATGCATGCTATCCATCTGTTTTTCAAGAAATCAACGCCCTCGCTGCGTCCTGCACGGCTTAACAGAAAGAGAGAAATTATTGCCAACAGAACACCTGTCCATTGGTATGCGTTGAGCCTCTCGCCGAATATAAGCACGGCGCCGACAAGCGTTAAAACCGGGCGTGTCGCGTTTATCGGCCCTACGATGGTTAATGGCAGATGTTTCATGCCGTAGTACCCGAATACCCATGATGTCAGCACGATAAGTGATTTTACGGCAACTTTGGCATGAGCCTCCGGCGACCCTATGCCGGCATCAAAAACAGTCCCGTCAAACCATCCCAGTCCGAATTGGGCCGAAAGGATTAACGGGAGAAATATCAACGCCGAGAACAGCGTATTGAGCAATAACACCGGCAATACTGCATTGCCGGTAAGTGCCTTCTTTTTAGAGGTGTCGTAAAACCCGAGCAGCAGGGCCGAAAGGAATGCAAGTCCGACCCACATGGCCCGTTATTTTAAGTCTTCGCTATAAACGGCACCCGGCAGGTCGTGCAGGTTGTAACGCGATGCCATCGACATACCGTATGCACCGGCGGACTTGATTGTAAGCAGGTCGCCGCGCCGTGTCGTACGCAGACCCACATTCTCGTCAAATACGTCGGTCGATTCGCAAGCCGTACCTACAACTGTATATTTAGCCGTCGTCTCGGCCTCCGAGGTGATGTTTTCGATGTTGTGATACGAACCGTAGAGCGCAGGTCGAATCAACTCCGTCATACTTGCATCCACGATTACGAGTTTGCGGCCTGTTGCCGTTGTCTTGTTAAACAGCACCTTGGTGATAAGTTCTCCGCACTCGCCGACAATAGCGCGACCGAACTCGAAATGCACCTCTTTGTCGCCTACATTAAGGTAGTTGTGTACTATCGAGAAGAGCGATGCGAAATTGGGAATAGGTTCATTTTCGGGCATATCGTAGTTGATACCCAGACCGCCGCCCACATCCACAAAACGCAGGTTGAATCCCAATGCGGTGAGGTTGCTGATGATTACGTTCACCTTGTTGCACATATTCTCGAATACGTGCAGCTCGCGAATCTGCGAACCTATATGTATATGAAGACCTATGATGTTAAGGTTTTCGTATCTTTTAATACACTCTGCCTTTTCAAGCAGCTCTTCATATGATATGCCGAACTTACTGTCAGCCTGACCGGTATCAATGCAGTGATTGGTCTTTGGGTCGATGTCGGGGTTTACGCGCAGAGCGATGTCAGTAACACGTCCCGCTTCGGCAGAGAGATTGTTCAGTACCTCCAGTTCTTCGGTCGATTCGCAGTTTATGGCCAATATGTTCTGCTCGATGGCATACTTCAACTCCTTGTCGCGCTTGCCGACACCTGCATACACGATACCTTTCGGGTCGAAACCTGCCTCAATAGCTTTGCGCAACTCGTTGCCGCTTGCACAGTCTATTCCGAGACCGTATTCGCGTATAATGGATAGTATACGGTCGTCATAATTTGCCTTTATAGCGTAGTGAAGTTTGTAGTTGTAGCGTTGCGATTCGTAGACGACGCTTTCGAGCGTCTGTCGCAACAATGCCGTGTCATAGAGGTAAAACGGCGTTTCGTGAGCAAGCAATTTTCTGCCGAGTGTTCTGCTTAACATATTATAATGTAGTTTCGTTTTTTTTTCGATAATCGGTTGCAAAAGTAATCTATTGCGATGATATAAGCAAATCGGCAATAACGAATATTGCAAGAACAATGCTTGCCAATCCGTTAAGCGTACCGAAGGCGATGCCTATGTTCCGTTGCCTTGCTGGTGTTACGAGCAGGTGCTGTATTGCCAAAAGGATTGTGAACAGACCGCATCCTGTCCAAAGCAGCCACCCCTGGGGCAGGTATGATGCAAACCATACAAGTGTCCCTACGCTGATAATGTGCAGCGCAATGCTTATTCCCAATGCAGTGCGTGCCGTGAAATGCGACGGTATAGAGTGCAAACCATTCTTTCGGTCGAAATCCGCATCTTGCAGAGCATATATAATATCGAATCCGGCACACCATGTCATAACAAGCATCGAGAGTATGCAGGGAGCCGGTGCCAACTCTCCCGTTACGGCGATATATGCACCTGCGGGTGCTATGCCGAGCGAAAGGCCGAGTACCAAATGAGCCGCTGCCGTGAAGCGCTTGCAATAACTGTAAAACATAATTACAGCCAGCGCAACAGGCGACAGAATTGCCGTAAGCGTATTTATCGTTGCCGCTACGACTATGAACAGCATGGCATTTACGATTACGAATGCAAGTGCATTGCGCGGCGATATAACTCCTGCCGGTATCTCACGTCCTGCCGTGCGCGGATTTGCCTTGTCTATATCTCGGTCTGCCCAGCGGTTGAAACCCATGGCCACGTTGCGTGCCAGAACCATACACGCAACAACCTGAACAAGCAGCGTAAGCCATTGTGCCGTCGATAGGGATTCGTTTGCACCGCAACATACGGCGTAGGTGAAACTCATCAACGCAAATGGCATCGCAAAGATGGTGTGAGAGAATTTTACTAATCTTAAATAGTCTGCCGCTCTTGTCATAGTTGAAATATTTGATCGCAAAATTAAAAATAAATCGCAATATGCTCAATCTTTATGCGCAAGCGTTATATAAAAGCCGTTGTATGTCGTTATGTGTCGCTATATAAAGTGTTATAAAAATGCTTGTTTTTCTCGACATCGTTCTGTATATTTGCGACAGGAATTTATTCGGTACGATGAAAGACAAAATCATAAGAACGTTGCTTGTTTTGCTTGGGTTCGGTTCGGCGAGTTGCGGCAGTATCGACAAAGCGATTGACGGAGGCTATGACGGCGGTTTTGGAGGCGCCGTCGCAGAGTATGCTGCACCGATGGTTGTCTTCTCGGTTAAAGGGCGCGTTGTAGATGCGCAGGATAGCCCCGTGAACGGTATATCTGTAACCGTTGAAACGGAGGATGGCTGGTATGTCGGAGAAGATATCTCCACTCAGACCGGTGATGACGGATGTTTTGAGGGGCGTGGCAAGTTTGGCGGTTACGGTGTGCGGTATAGGGTTCATTTCAGTGATATCGACGGTGAGGATAACGGCGGTCTGTTTGCTGATAAGGAGATTTCGATAACTGTTACTGAAGATGATAAGGTAGACAAAACCGCATGGACAACCGGTTACCTCAAGGATATGGGCGATGTGAAACTTGAAAAAGTTGAGTAGATATGATGCAGAAAATTGTAAAAGGATTGCTGTTGCTGCTGGGCTTCGGAGCGGCGAGTTGCACCGAGGAGGGTAACGGCTTCGGCAATACCGACGCCTATGGAACTCCGACGACCCGTTTCATCGTAAAGGGACGTGTCGTAGATGCTTCGGGCAGAGCCGTGCCGAGTATAAGGGTCTCGTTTGACGATAACCACTATGGCGGTGGCGCAACGATATCCGATGCATCAGGAAATTTCACCGTAACGGGGGATATGTTCGGATTCTCAATTCCGGAAAACTTCTCGACCGAAGTGGTCTTTACAGATACCGACGGCGATGATAATTTCGGCAGTTTCGCCGAGAAACGTGTGTCGGTCGCTATCAGCGATGCGGATATGACAAAGCAAACGACCTGGAGCAGCGAGTACAGCAAGAGCATAGGCGATGTTGAACTCGAGTTGGAGAAATAGCAATCAAAAGTAATGGAACGACTGCTGAAATATATCTTGTTGATGCTGGGATTCAGCACTACATCGTGCTATGCACTCTATGCGGCGCCTTCGGTGGACTATACGGTCAAAGGGCGCGTAACCGACAACGAGGGTAAACCCGTCAAGGGTATCAGTGTGGAGTATCGCGCGTACAATAATGAGGGCTACGAGGCTGCCGCACCCTCGACAACCGTCTTTTCGGACGATGAGGGAAAGTTCCTCATTCAGAATGTCGAATATGAGTTTGAACTTCACAAAGAGTTAATATTCAGCGATGTGGACGGTGAAGAAAATGGCGGTCAGTTCGCTTCGACGGTTGTCGGTTTGAAGTTCTCTGAAAAGGATGTTACACACGTCGGCGAGTGGACGACAACCTATGTCAAGAATGTTGGCGATGTGGTTCTTGAGTACGAACTGCAGCAAGAGGAGTAAGTGTTATGTCCGACTATTCCAAACACCTGTCATTAAGAAAACGCCTTGCGCTCTCGCTCGAGGCTCATTTGCAAGACCGTAAAATCGAGGAACACCGTCTGCGAACCCTCTTTTGGGAGTGTACGCTGCGCTGCAACCTGTCATGCCGCCATTGCGGCAGCGACTGCACCTGCGAACCGGTATTCAAAGATATGCCGGCAGCCGACTTTCTGCGTGTGCTGGACAAGAGCGTTACGCCGTACAACGACCCTCACAAAGTCTTTATAATCCTTTCGGGCGGCGAGGTGCTGTTGCGCCGCGACCTCGAGAAGATAGGTCTTGAACTCTATCGCAGAGAGTATCCCTGGGGGTTCGTAACCAACGGCATGGCACTCGACCGCCGACGTTTCGACTCTCTGCTCGATGCGGGCCTGCACTCTATGACGGTGTCGCTCGACGGCTTTGAGCAACATCATACGCATATACGCCGTCATCCCGACAGTTATGCCCGTGCGGTGGAGGCTGTACGTATGGCTGCGGCTGAAGACAGTATCGCCTTCGACGTCGTTACCTGCGCTACTCCTGCGCTGCTGCCGTACCTCGATGAGTTCAAGGAGTTTTTGATATCGCTCGGTCTGAAGCATTGGCGTATATTTACCATATTCCCGTCGGGACGGGCTGCAAATGATGCCACGCTGTTGCTCTCGGGAGAGCAGTTGAAGACCCTTTTCGATTTTATGGCCCGCACGCGCAAAGAGGGCCGCATAGGGCTTAACTATGGCTGCGAGGGGTTTCTCGGCGGATATGAGGCAGAGGTGCGAGACAGTTTTTATGAATGTCGTGCGGGTGTGGACACGGCATCGGTGCGTATAGACGGCTCTATTTCGGGATGCACAAGCATACGCGCGGACTACTCGCAGGGCAATATCTATAAAGATGATTTCCATGATGTGTGGGAGAATCGTTTTGAACCGTTCCGCAACCGTGAGTGGATGCGGAAAGATGCCTGTGCCGCCTGCAAGATGTTCCGATACTGTCGCGGCGGCGGCATGCATCTGCGCGACGGAGATGGAAATCTCAAAACATGCAGTTATCTTAAACTTTGCGGCAAAGAGTAACCATGCTGAAGCATAATTTTTGTTCGGCGGTGCGGTAACAGACACACCGCCGAATTTATGCTTGTCGGTATTGTTATGTTTTTGCTGAAAAAACACTATCTTTGCGCTGTTATGAAGAATATCAGGAATTTTTGCATTATAGCCCATATCGACCACGGCAAATCGACGCTGGCCGACCGCCTGCTCGAAATGACCCATACGCTTGGACAGCGCGAGATGCAGTCGCAGGTCCTCGATGATATGGATTTGGAACGTGAAAAGGGCATTACAATCAAGAGCCACGCAATACAGATGGAGTATACCGCTGCCGACGGTCAGAAGTATATACTCAACCTCATCGACACTCCGGGACACGTCGATTTCTCCTACGAGGTGAGCCGTTCCATCGCCGCATGCGAAGGAGCGCTGCTCGTTGTCGATGCCACGCAGGGAGTGCAGGCGCAGACGATTTCCAACCTCTACATGGCGATTGAC
>JAFLRT010000005.1 GCA_022511295.1 Alistipes sp.
CCATATCGAATGCTGCCATTACCGATATGCTCTCGCTGCGCACCTCGCCGCGACAGAGTATCTGCTGGCGGAGCGTTATGCTCTTGTTGCCAATCTTTTCGGTCGTCGTCAGAACCTCTATATCGTCCTCGCGGCGTATCTGCCCCATATACGATGTGGAGGTCGAAACGGTTATAATCATAGGTTGAAGCGACATCAGTTCGCAACCCAGAAGACGGGTGAAATAGTCCGTCTTGCCGACATCGAAGTAACTCTGCTGCGCCACATTGTTCACATGGTGGAAGATATCTATATCGGCAAAGCGTTTCTGTATGGTTGTACGTATTACTGGCGGCGTATGTTCTGCCGCGCAGGGTATTTTGCTGCTCATTGTCTTATGATTTTAACCTCGCCGCCCTCGCCGAAGGCTATAATCGAACTGGGACGGTGCGTGGCGCTGCCCTCGCAACGCGGGTCGATAACGTAGTCGGCACCTTCGATAATCTCGCGTGAGGTCTGTGCAAGCGTTTTGGGAGCCTCCTCGCCGGAGATATTGGCGGAGGTCGATACTATCGGCCGTCCGAAACGCCGCAGCAGACGCTGACAGAAGTCGTGGTCGGGGATGCGCACACCCAAAGTACCCTCCTCGGGGATAAGGTTCGCCGCAACGCCGCGCGCACCCGGCAGAATAGCCGTCAGAGGCGTGGTGGACATATCCATAACCTCGAAGGCTATGCCCGGAGCCTTGTCCACATAGCGCACGACCATATCGGCATCGGCGCAGAGTACGAGCATCGACTTTTTATTCTCGCTGCGCTTGAGAGCGTAGATTCGCTCCACAGCCTCGGCATTAAGCGCATCGCAACCAAGACCCCATACGGTGTCGGTAGGATAGAGTATTATGCCGCCCCCGCGCAGCACCTCGGCCGCCGCCTGCACTTCACGCTCTGTGATATTATCGTATTTCATTGTTTATCTGTTTTTTTAACCACTCCAAGTTCTGCGGCGACGCGCTCCATCATAGCGTATGCCTCGTCGTAGTCGTTGTTTATCTCACCGTCGAGGATGGCGTTTTTGATACGCTCCTTGATAATACCTATGGCACTGCACGGAGGTATGCCGTAGGTCTGCATAATGATATCGCCCGTAATCGGCGGCTGAAAGTTGCGTATGCGGTCGCGCTCCTCCAAATCCTTCATCTTGCGGCGCACCAACTCGAAGTTGGCCATATAGCGCCGCACCTTTTCGTCTATACCCGACGTTATATCGGCCTCGCACAACAGCATAAGTTTCTCGATATCGTCTCCGGCCTCGAACAGAAGACGCCTTACAGCCGAATCGGTAACCATATCCTCCGAGAGAATAATAGGCCGCAAGTGCAGAAACACCATCTTCTGCACGAACTTCATATGTTCGTTCATCGGCAGTTTCATAGTACGGAATATCGACGGCACCATCTTCGACCCGACAACTTCGTGTCCGTGAAAAGTCCACCCCGCAGCAGGGTCGAAAGCCTTGGTGGCGGGCTTGGCTATATCGTGCAGCAGCGCCGCCCAGCGCAACCATATATCATCGCTGCGCCTTGATACATTGTCCAATACCTTGAGCGTATGCAGGAAGTTGTCCTTGTGGGCGAACTTGCCTCGACGCTCGACGCCGCGCAGACGCTCCAACTCGGGAAAGACAAGTTTCAGAAGCCCCGTATCCGACAGCAGATGAAAACCCGTCGAAGGGTGTTCCGATGCGATTATCTTGTTCATCTCGGAGATGATACGTTCCCGCGAGACGATTTTTATACGTTCGCAGTTGCGTTTTATGGCCTCGTATGTCTCATCCTCGATATCGAATCCGAGTTGCGTGGCGAAACGTATGCCGCGCATCATACGCAGAGGGTCGTCCGAGAAGGTGATATCGGGGTCGCAGGGGGTGCATATGATACGCTCCTCGAGGTCGTACATACCGTCGAAAGGGTCTACAAGTTCACCGAAACGCTCGCCATTCAAAGACCACGCCATAGCATTGACTGTGAAGTCTCTGCGCCGCTGGTCATCTTCCAGCGTACCGTCCTCGACGTGGGGTTTGCGCGAGTCGGGCGAGTATGATTCACGTCGCGCACCAACAAACTCCACCTCCATACCGTCGGCATGGAGCATGGCCGTACCGAAGGTCTTGAAGACCGATACATTGGTATGCAGTTCGCGGGCGAGAGCCTCGGCGAGTGCTATGCCGCTGCCGACGACAACAACATCGATATCGGTGCAAGGGCGGTGCAGATACCAGTCGCGCACATATCCGCCCACGACGTATGCCTCGACGCCAGCCTTGTCGGCAAGCCTCGATATGCGCCTGAATACAGGCAACTCAAGAGCCTTATGTGAATCATTCGATGTCAAGTGAGAGGTCTTTATAGCAGTCCGTCGGCGATGGCACGCTTGTATAACTGAACCGTATTCTCCATACCCAGCCACAGGGCATCGGAGATGAGAGCATGACCTATCGACACCTCGTCGCAGAAGGGTATGCGACGGATGAAATATGTCAGATTCTGCAAATTAAGGTCGTGTCCGGCATTGAGTCCCAATCCGCAGCGGCGTGCCTCGACGGCGGCAGCGACGTAGGGGGCTATTACCGCCTCGCGCGCAGCATCAAAACGCTCATCTCCATCACTATACGCCGCTGCGGCGGCGCCATAGCCCGAAGCGTATGCCTCGGTATAGAGTTCCACGCGGTCGGCACCGCAATGTGCGGCACCCTCGGCCATAGCAGGGTCGGGGTCGATGAATATCGAGGTACGTATACCCCTCTGACGGAAATGCGAGCATATATCGGTCAGAAAATCGCGGTGGCGCAGCGTATCCCACCCGGCATTGGATGTTATCGCATCGGCGGCATCCGGCACAAGCGTTACCTGCGCAGGGCATACCTCATCCACCAACTCCACGAACGACGCTATGGGATTTCCCTCGATATTGAACTCCACGTCTAACAGGGGCTTCAGTGCGCGCACATCATCGTAACGTATATGCCGTCCGTCGGGACGTGGATGAACCGTAATACCCTCGGCGCCGAAATCCACTATACGCAGAGCCGAACCAACTACATCCGGAAGATTCCCGCCGCGCGAATTGCGCAACACGGCTATCTTATTTATGTTTACGCTTAACTTTGTCATAAATAAGTTATATATTTGCAGACAAAGTTAAATGTTTTTTCTCAATCCGAAGATGAAAATACTCTTTTTTTCCCGAGCGGAGATATGCCGCAGCGCATCCGAGGTCGAGGCTCTTGTGCAGAGTGCCGAGCGTTTCGGTTTCGACTGGGCCGTGAACAGAGAACTTGCCGAGTGCATATTCAGGTTTACGGGACAGACCCTGCCCGAGAGTAAGATATACGGCAGCAGCATAGGCAAGCAGCCGCAGGAGAGCATTATGGTATGCTACGGCGGCGACGGCACGCTGCTCGAAGGCATACACCGCCTTGACGGCGCCTCAATAGCGGTTACAGGCATAAACTCGGGGCATCTCGGATTCCTCTCGACGGCCTCCAAAGAGCAGACCGACGAGATATTCGGCCGCATAAGTTGCGGAGAGTTGCGCACGCAGCAGCGCACGATGCTCGCCATAGAGGGTCTCGTACCAGATACAACGCTTCACGCACTCAACGAGGTGGCTGTGCAGAGCCTCGGAGCGACGATGATACGCACGCGCGTCAGCATAGACGGCAGGCATGTTGCCACCTGCGACGGAAGCGGAATAATCATAGCCACCCCGACAGGTTCGACGGCCTATTCGCTCAGCGCCGGAGGGCCGGTCGTGGAGCCTTCGTGCCGTTGTATGATTATATCGCCGCTGGCGCCCCACAACCTCACCATGCGTCCGGTGGTCATACCCGATACCAGCGTAATATCGCTCGAGACCGTCGCGCGCAACCGTCAGGCTACGATATCGGCTGACAACCGCACCTTCACGCTCGACGAAGGCGGGTCTGTAACCATACGTCTGTCGGAGCGCAGCGTTTTTCTGGCCGTGCCGCACAATAATTCATTCTATGACACGTTACGAGACAAGATGATGTGGGGAATGGAGATACGCAAATAATATTTGACGAGAGATTTAAGAGATTTACACGTTATATCCCGAAAAAACGCTATATTTGCAGACTATGAGCGAAAAGAAGAGGATACCCCGCCACGTCGCGATAATAATGGACGGCAACGGACGCTGGGCCAAATTGCGCGGCAAAGAGCGGTATGAGGGGCATATAGAGGGTGTTGCAGCGGTGCGGGAGACCGTGCGCGCAGCCGTCCGCAACGGCATAGAATATGTTACCCTCTACGCCTTTTCGACCGAAAACTGGGGTCGCCCCGCAGATGAGGTCGAGGCGCTGATGTCGCTCTTCTGCAAGAGTGTGATAAGCGAGACACCCGAACTGGCGGCAGAGGGTGTCAGGGTCAGGATTATAGGCCACCGCTCGCACTTCTCGACCGTAGTGCGTGAACACCTCGACGAGATTGAGCGGCGTACAGCGGCCGGCAACAAAATGACACTCGTACTGGCTATCGACTACTCCTCGCGCGAGGAGATAACCGACGCCGTGCGAAATATAGTTGTCAAGGCGGCACAGGGAGCCATACGTGCGGAGGAGATTACGCCCGACACCATCTCGGCGGAACTCTATACCGCAGCCATGCCCGACCCCGACTTGATAATACGTACCAGCGGCGAGTCGCGACTGAGCAATTTTCTGCTGTGGCAGGCCTCATATGCAGAGTTTTACTTCCCGCAGATATTGTGGCCCGACTGGAAAGAGAGCGATTTCGACAAAGCGATAGAGATATACGCCTCGCGCGAGCGCAGGTACGGACTTGTCAAGGAGACCGGGGAGCAGTTGCCCAAGGCTGATTGAAGTTAAAGAGATGAATGTTTTTATAAAGATATCATTTGCGACAGCAGCGGCGATTCTTCTCTCCGCAGGCATCGTCTCGGCACAGGAGCCGCCGCAGGAGACGGCACACGATACGGCTGCCGAGGTGAACGCCATTGCAACGGATGAAACGGCGCAGGACGGCGATGCAACGACGGATGAAGCGGTACGGGAGGATGATATGCCCGCATTTCCGGCGGATGCGCCTATGCTCGGCGATGACGAGCGGCGTATGTACTACCTGCGCAAAGTGAATATACACGGTGCCGAGACTCTCGACCACAATATATTGCGTTCGTCGGCGGGTCTTATACCCGGCGACTCGGTATATATCCCGGGTTCGTTTATCCAGAACGCCATCACACGTCTGTGGAACCAGCGTTACTTCGCCGATGTGAAGATAGGTGCCACAATCGAGGGCGACAGCCTCGATTTGGAGGTTATGCTCAAGGAGCGTCCGAGGGTAACGAAGTGGGATATAGAGGGCGTACCCAACGGCAAACGTAAAGAGTTGCTCGATGAGGTGCTTAAACTGCGTCGGGGAACGGAACTGTCGGACTACGTCGTAGACAAAAACACCAAACTGATTAAAAAGTATTTCGGCGACAAGGGTTTTCTCGATACCGAGGTAACGCTGCGCGTGGAGGATGACCCCGTAATAAAGCAGGGTGTGCGTGCAACCTTCGTTATCGACCGCAAAGAGAAGGTTAAAATCGGCGCTATCAACTTCAACGGCAATGAGCAGTTTACCGACAAGCGTCTGCGGCGAACATTCAAGAAGACGCACCAGAAGAGCATCCTTTTCTGGCAGGACACCAAACTCAAGGAGGCTGAATATGCCGAAGACAAAGAGTTGCTGCTCGACTTCTACAACTCCAAGGGATACCGCAACGCTACAGTCCTCTCGGACTCGATATACCGTATAAGCGACAACCGTCTGGGTATCGATATAAACATCTCGGAGGGCAACAAATACTATATCCGCAACGTAACGTGGATTGGCAACTCGGTCTATCCCACAGAGCAGTTGGAGCGTCTGTTCAGCGTCTCGAAGGGCGATGTGTACGACAAAAAGTCGATGCACAAGCGTCTGGGAGTGGGTCGTGAGATGAACCCCGAGGAGATATCCGTATCGTCGCTCTACCAGAATGACGGTTATCTGATGTCGCAGATAGAGCCGTCGGAGATAATCATAGGAGCCGACTCGATAGACCTCGAGATAAAGATTTTCGAGGGCAAGCAGTTTACCATAAACGAGGTGAATATCACGGGTAACAACCGCGTGAACGACGAGGTGATACGCCGCGAACTCTACACACGCCCGGGCGAACTGTACAACCGCGCCCTGCTGATGCAGACCATACGTACACTTATGTCGCTCGGACACTTCAACCCCGAAAAGGTTATGCCCGTACCCAAACCCGTCTCAAACGACCTGGTAAACATCGACTGGCCTCTCGAGGAGCAGGCATCGGACCAGTTCAACATAGCGGGCGGATGGGGTTCCGGAACATTCGTCGGCTCGATAGGTATCACGCTCAAAAACCTCTCTATGCGCAACTTCTTCAAGAAGGGTGCGTGGAGACCGTACCCTATGGGACAGAATCAGCAACTGTCGATATCGGGTCAGACCAACGGCACCTATTACAAAGCGCTGGCATTGAGTTTTACAGACCCGTGGCTCGGCGGCCGCAAACCCAACTCATTCACAATCTCGATGCACATGTCCGAGACCAACGATGCCTACTACCCTTGGATGTCGGCCACGCAGTATTTCCGCTCGACGGGTGTAGCGATGGGTCTGGGAAAGCGTCTGACTTGGCCCGACCCCTATTTCACCATCTATGCCGAAGCCCTCTATCAGCGATATAAACTTAACGGCTGGAAATCATTCGTCATGAGCAGCGGTGTCGCCAACACATTCGCTCTGAAGATGGTCTTCGCCCGCAACTCGGTAGACCAGCCCATATATCCGCGTCGCGGTTCGGAGTTCTCGCTCACCATAGCCGCCACACCGCCATACTCGGCGTGGGACAAAAAGAACTATGCCGACCCCAATATGAGCGAAAAAGAGCGTTACAAGTGGATTGAGTACCACAAATGGCAGTTCAAGGCACAGTGGTTCTATCCTCTCACGTCGAACAACAATTTAGTCCTTATGGCTCGTGCCGAGATGGGTTTCCTCGGACACTATAACAAGCACAAGGTGTCGCCTTTCGAGCGATTCGAGGTCGGTGGCGACGGTATGTCGGGATACAACATCTACGGTGTGGATATCATCGCGCTGCGCGGTTACGAGGATGGCGCTCTCGACCCTGTGGGCGAATCCTACTCGGTGGCATACAACAAGTATACGCTCGAGTTGCGTTATCCTGTCATACTCAAACCCTCGTCGCAGATATATGTTCTGGGCTTCCTCGAGGGCGGTAACGGCTTCTCGTCGTGGAAGACCTTCTCGCCATTCAAGATAAAGCGCTCGGCGGGTGTGGGTGTGAGACTCTATCTGCCTATCGTCGGTATGCTCGGTATAGACTGGGGCTGGGGATTCGACCCCGCAGCAGGAAAGACCAAGCGCAGCGGAAGCCAGTTCCACTTCGTCATAGGACAATCTTTCTGATAATTGGCAACATATTTGAAGATATCGGAAAAAATCGCTAAATTTGTATAACATTAAAAACCACACCTCAAGATGAAACGTATAGTTCTGACACTGATGGGCATTATCGCCTTCGCCGGCGCTGCCTGCGCACAAAACTACATCGTCGTGGACAGCGAAAAGATATTCAAGTCCATCGCAAGTTACAATGAGGCCATAAAGACGCTCGATGAACTGGCCGAGAGCTACCAGAAACAGGTCGATGACAAGTTCGCAGATGTCGAGAAACTCTACAATAACTATATGGCGCAGAAATCCAATCTCTCCGACAAGAGCCGCCAGACGATAGAGAATGCAATACTCTCACGCGAGGAGGATGCTGCAAAATTCCAGGAGTCGCTCTTCGGTACCGACGGTACGCTGATGAAAAAGCGCATAGAGATGATTCAGCCCATACAGAACAGGGTGTTCAAGGCCATCGAGGAGTATGCCGCAGCGAATAATTACGATTTGGTACTCGACACGGCATCGAACCCGACGATTCTTTTCTATTCCGCAGCGGCAGACCATACCGATGCGATAATCGCGTTGCTCAAATAGCGAGGGGCGCGAGAGGAGCAAGAGAGAGGAACAATAGGAGCGAGAGATAAGCAAGCAAGAGGAGCAAGAGAAACAATAGAGGAGAGCGATAAAAGTGATAATTGCGATGCTTAAACAGCCACGATTAATATCGATAAGAGCGATAAGATAGAAACGGCAGTGCTTAAATAGTAAAAATAGTAAAATAATAAAAATATCGAAAGTAATGAAAAAGATTATTAAACTGACCCTTACGGTTGTATGCGTACTCTCAGCAAGTACCATGTTTGCACAGAAGTTCGGCCGTGTAAATATGCAAGAGATTATTCTGGCGATGCCCGAAGTGAAAGAGATGGAACTTCAGCTCGAGAATCTCGGCAAGGATTGGCGTGAGCAGCTCGAGACCATACAGGTAGAGTTCAACAACAAACTCAACGACTATCAGAAGGACAAGGCTACTCTTTCGGCGACGGCCCAGCAGATACGCGAGCGTGAGTTGCAGGATTTGCAGAACCGTTATGCAGAGTTCCAGCAGATGGCCCAGCAGGAGATGGAGCGTCAGCAGGCAGAGTTGTTGCAGCCCATTCAGAAGAAGGCAAATGATGCTGTGAAGAAGGTTGCAGAGAGCGGCGGCTATACCGCTGTAATCGACACCTCGCTGCCCACGATGGCATATATCAACGAGAGTACGGTAACCGATATCTCGGATGCTGTACGCAAACAGCTCGGCATCACCGCTCCGGCAACCAAATAGGGGCGGCAGTTGTAGCCAATAAGCACACATAAGGCGGAATCTTTCGATTCCGCCTTATGTGATTATGCGTCATTACCATATATAATATATAATTGCACCACTTTGAGGTGCAATCTATTTTCGGCTATTACCACTGCTCTTATATTTGGTTACTACCTACCTCTGACAGTAGAGCCTCCACCCCTCTTCCAAATCCTCTTTGTTTGCTTCGCGTCCGTTCTCGACAAACGAGATGGCCGATACTATGGCTGTCATCGCGTTACGGTCGTCGGGAGCGACAGGGGTGTCGGCACCGATACCACTCCTGCGCACTACGGTTGAGATATAGGAGTTCGTGCTGTTCTCCGACGGCGGGGCATAGCGGTTTATTATTCGTGTTATGGTGTTGAATCCGCGCTGTATGTAGGAGTGCAGCAGCACGAATACGGCTCGGTAGCCGTATGCCATCGAGCAGAACTGCTTGAAAGCGGTGTCCTGCGACGGCTGCACTTCGCCTGCATATCTTACGGATGAGAGACGGATATTGCCCGGGTTGCAGTTGCGCAGCCCTCGCGGCATAGTTGTTTTTACTGACATTGATGTGATTTTTAACGGTTAAAAGATAGGATTTTCAACCGCTAATATAGTATGCCTTTCAGCCCTGCCGCAAGAGCGGCGATTATCTCTTTTTTGTAAAAAATATACCTCGGCTGATACCGATGCGCATCTTTATAAGCCACAACCCCCTTTGCGGATGCAGGGTCAGGGTGTACCATAACGCGATAGCGAGCGTTGCGCACCATTTAACCGCCTCCGCAATGTAGAGATTTGGTCGGCGACCGTGCAGCACGGCTCGCCGCAACTGACTCTCGCCCGTGCCGCGAGACAGGCGCTTGAAGTAGTCCGGCGTAAGTTTCTCGGCACCTATGATATGGTTTATAACTGCGTCGGGAACATATGCGAAGCGTATGCCGTCGGCTGCCATACGCTCAAAGAGGTCGTTCTCCTCGCCGCCCGTGAGCGCCTTGCCGGTGCGTCCGAGCGACGGCTCGAAGCCTCGGTATTTGAGCAGCACCTCGCGGCGGAACGCCATATTGCCGCCGGCAGGTATTCTCCCCTTGGGGAACGGGCGCATGCTGCGACCGAAATCTATGGGGTTGGCTATCGGGCGCTCCGTGAGCGGTGATAACCACGACGGACGTCCGGAAGGGTAGCACGCCACGACACCGCCGCCGGCGACACTCCACTCGGGATGCCCGTCGAAGAGAGCGATATATGCCTGTGCGAATCCTCTGTTTACCGTCTCGTCGTCATCTATGATGGCTACATAGTCGCCGCTGCATTCGGCTATGCCGCGATTGCGTGCGTGTGAAAGACCTTGGCGCGTCTCGACCACGATATGCAGATTCATATCGGTATTGTCGGCTGCAAATGCCGCCACGACGCTCTGCGTGTCGTCCGTACAGTTGTTGTCCACCACGATACACTCCCAGTCGCTATACGGACCCTCCTGCTCGGATAGCGAGCGGAGCGTGGTGAGCAGCGATTGTGCGCGGTTGTAGGTCGCTATGACTATCGATAGTTTCATCGGTACAAAAATAGAAAAATTTTTAGTTTTTATAAGATGCTGTCAGGTATCGGGCGTTGATGTTGTGTGCGTTGTGAGTTTGTAATATGTATCGCGAAGCGCTGCGAGCGCCGCAGCCTGCAACGGTAAGCAAAGCGCGCCTGCGCGGTGGGGCTGCGGCGCTCACTTGCTTTGCCGCTTAAGTTTTTGTTAAAATTATAAATAAATAGGTGTTTATTTATGAAAAATAATTATTAACGGAGAAAAAAGTGTGTTTTTGCTAAAAAAAATATCGAAAAAGTTTGCAGATGATAAAAAAACCATTAATTTTGTAATACAAACAAGGTAATTCTCAAATTTCTCATTAACCTAACTAACCTAACCGGATGCCGAGTGTCGCCCGATACCCGGCATCACTCTTTTTGGTGATGAAGCAAAAACGGGCGGTGGCTGTGGGCTGCGGCGCGCTTTGCAAAGCGATGCATATATCACAAAGCAGCACACACCGCAAAACAGAACGAGAGCCACACTGGTTAAAGTGCGCTCTCGCTACCGGCGAACCCTGTAAGCCGAGTTCTGTTACGCAGCCATATGTTCTGCGCTCTCTATCATTTATCTACGATTGCGGTCTCCCGCAACCTCCAGCGGCCTACCCCCCGACATTGGGCGGGCAACCCTTAATTGTCGGTATACACGGCCTTGCAACCCGCCAGACGTACTGCCGAGGCGTATCACTACCCTCGCGGTGGGCTTTTACCCCGCCTTTTCACCCTTACCTGCCACGACATTGAGCGTCGGGTTGGTACCCTGCACGCATCCGCCGCACCGGCAGGCGGTTCTTTTCTGTTACGCTGCTACACCCTCACGAGCGTCAAGCCATTAACTTGGACGGCGCCCTGCGTTGCTCGGACTTTCCTCCCCCGTTTGCGCACTCGCCCGCAGCACAAGACTGCGGAGCGCACTCACGGCAGCGATAGAGCGGACTCGCACCGCAAAAATACCTCTTTTTTATCAAACGAACAAAAATACGCGATACACCTAAATTATATTATAGATATATTACAGACGTATAATATCTTTTTCCCGGTCGTATGGCGGCAGGTCGGCAGGGTGGAAGTCGGAGTATCCGGCGGCGATGATGCACAGCACGCTCCAATCTTCGGGCAGCGGCAGCAGTGTGCGCATATACTCTTCGGCGCTCATGCCGTCGGGTTCATCCTGCTTGTGCGGACGTCCGTCCACATGTACCCAGCAGGAGGCCATACCCTCATCCACGCACGCAAGTTGAAGTATCGTCGCGGCGATGGCGGCATTCTCGCGCCACAGACCCGATGCCGAGGGGTCGCCGGCGATGACAAATGCCAAGGGTGCGTTCTTCAGAAATGCCGAGCCGTAGTCGCGCATCTGCGACAGTTTCCCGAGCAGTTCACGGTCGCTGACCGTCATAACGCGCGTAGAGCGTGCATTGCGTGCCGAGGGGGCTGTGAAGAGTGTCTGCAAAAGGTGTTCGGTGCGCTCCGGCTCTACGGGGCGGTCGAGGAACTTGCGCGTGCTGCGACGCTTGGCGATGATGTCTTTGAACTCCATGTGTATGATTGTTTTCCGATGCAAATTTAACTCTTGACGCGACAAAATGCAAGCCAAAAGAGATGTGTATACAATAAATCTGTGATTTAGTTGGCTGTCATTGCTTGCGGTTATGAAATTTTTATTACTTTTGCACGATAAAGCCGAAAATTCGGCCGGAATGGTATGCCCGAACATCCGGTAACGAAGATGCAGGCTTGTGAAAGGGAATAAAAAAACATATAAATAAACAATTAAAGATGCAAGCTAAAGGTGCTATCAAATTACTCGCAGTCCTGTTGGGACTTGCTTGTATTTATCAACTTTCGTTTACATTCAAGACCCGCAGCGTCGAGAAGGCTGCAAGGGAGTACGCTGAAAACTGTCAGGTAGACGAAGAGTTGCAGAAAAACAACCCCTATTATGCAGACTCGCTCCGTACAAGAGTCGAGCAGGCATATCTCGATTCTGTCAAAAACCAGCCTGTCTACAATCTCCTGGTGCGCAAATACACATACGAGGAGTGCAAGGAGAGAGAGATTAACCTCGGTCTGGACCTCAGGGGCGGTATGAACGTTATGCTCGAGGTGAATGTCGAGGATGTCGTTACGACGCTTGCAGGCGACGGTGTCAAAGACCCTGCCTTCGCAAAGGCTTTGGAGGCGGCTCGCGTCCAGTCGGATAAGAGCAGCGATTATATCGACGCTTTTGTCAAGGCATACGAAAGAGAGTCCTCGTCGGCTCTTGCTCCGTTCTTCGCAGGTTCGGGCAATGACGAAATCTCTGTAACTGACAGCAACAACAAGGTCAGGGAGTACCTGCACAAGCAGGCTGACGCTGCCGTAGAGGCTGCACTCAAGGTGCTTAACAAGCGTATCGACAACTTCGGTGTTACGCAGCCCAGAATACAGGCTCTCTCAAACTCATACCGTATTTTGGTCGAGCTGCCGGGCGTAAAGGACCCCGAGCGTGTACGCAAACTCCTCGAGGCAACGGCTTCGCTCGAGTTCTGGCCTACCTACAAGGAGAATGTAGCATCATACCTCATGCAGGCTGATGCAGTTCTGTCCGAGCAGTTGAGTCTGGCTGAAGCATCGGTTGAGAGTGTCGATGAGGTGTCGGAGAACGCTGATGCTGCTGAAAATGTCGAGGTTGCGGAGGTTGTCGAGACCACCGGTGAGAGTGCTGTTCAGAACGAAAATCATCCTCTGCTCTCACTGTTGCAGCTCAATCCCCAGGGCGGTGTGGTAGCCGGCTGGGCCGACGCTTCAAATGTTGAGGTGATTAGCAAATATCTCTCTGAAGATTTTGTGAAAGACCTTCTCCCGTCGGATGTAAAACTGCTGTGGAGCCACAAGGCTGACGACAACAACAGAATGACCCTCTATGCAGTGCAGATCAATAACAGAGACGGCAAGGCTCCCCTCGACGGTACGGCTATCGCCAATGCACGCGCCGTATACGGTGAGAGAGGTTCGGATGCCAAGGTTACGATGTCCATGACCGGCACGGGTACCACAGAGTGGTCTGCTCTTACGGAACAGAATGTCGGCAACTGCGTAGCCATCGTCCTTGACGACTATGTATACTCGGCTCCTGTGGTACGTCAGAGAATCGACGGCGGCAACTCCGAAATATCCGGCGACTTCACCATTCAGGAGGCGCAGGACCTTGCAAACGTACTTGTTTCGGGTAAGGTTCCGGTATCTTTGAGAACCATTCAGTCCGAGGTCGTAGGTCCGTCGCTGGGACAGAAGTCTATCAATGCGGGTCTTATATCCTTCGTGATAGCGTTTGCTCTGGTGCTGCTCTATATGGGTATCTTCTACCGCTCGGCGGGTTGGCTTTCGGATATAGCTCTTATCTTCAACGTCTTCCTGCTTATGGGTATCCTCGTGTCAATCCACGCGGTGCTTACGCTGCCCGGTATTGCCGGTATCGTTTTGACGATGGGTATGGCTGTCGATGCCAATGTCATTATCTTCGAGCGTATCAAGGAGGAGCTGCGCGGCGGCAAGGGTATAGTCCTTGCGGTTAAGGACGGATTCTCGAACGCCTACTCGGCAATTATCGACGGTCAGCTTACGACTATCATCACCGGTATCGTGCTTGTGGCCTTTGGCAAAGGTCCCGTACAGGGCTTTGCTACAACGCTTATCATCGGTATCGTAACCTCGCTCTTCTGCTCGATATTCATCACCCGTCTGCTTATAGACTGGGTTGTCAGCAAGCGCGGCAAACTCTCATTCTCGCGTAAGTTCTCGGAGAACTTCCTCGCAAATGTCAAGTTCGACTTTATCGGTAAGCGCAAGATATCGTACATACTCGCTTGCATTCTGCTGGTGGTAACGGGCGTATCGCTCGGTGTACGCCGTCTGAATATGGGTGTAGACTTCACCGGCGGTCGTGTATATGTGGTTCGCTTTGACAATAACGTATCGCCGGAGCAGGTGCGCAGTGCTATCAATGAGCAGTTCGCACAGGCCGAGGGTGCCGATGCGTCGAATGTCAGCTGCGAGGTTAAGCAGTACGGTTCCGAAAACCAGATGCGTATCTTCACGCAGTACAAGTACGACGACGACTCGGAGAAGGTAAGTTCCGAAACAGACAGCCTTATCCACTTGGCTGTAAAGGGACTCTATAATAAGGATATGCAGCTCGATGCGTTCAGAAACACGCAACTCGACCAGGACGGTATCGTCTCCTCGAACAAGATAGGCAAGGCTATCGCAAGCGATATGATTGTCAATGCTTGTATGGCAGTACTCTTTGCCTTTATCGCGATAGGTCTCTATATCGCTCTGCGATTCAGAAAGTGGCAGTGGGCGCTGGGTGCAACGCTTTCGCTTATTCAGAATGCGGTGATTGTCATCGGTGTCTTCTCGCTCTTCTACGGATTGCTGCCATTCTCGCTTGAGATAGACCAGGCATTTATTGCGGCTATTCTTACCATTATCGGTTACTCGATTAATGACACGGTGGTCATCTTCGACCGTATACGTGAGTTTATCGGTCTCTATCCCAAGCGCGATATGAGGGATAACATCAACAACGCAATCGGCTCGACGCTCTCGCGTACTATCAATACCTCGTGTACTACGCTCGTTGTGTTGCTGTCGATATTCTTCTTCGGCGGTGAGACTATACGCGGTTTCATCTTCGCGCTGACGCTGGGTGTTGTAATCGGAACCTACTCGTCGATATTTATCGCGACGCCGATAGCATTCGACATGATGAAGAAGAATAAGGAGCCTAAAGCTGGCAAGTAACAGCTTCGGATACTTATTATAAAGAGGGCCGCAACTTTCGGGTTGCGGTCTTTTTGTTTTTTATCATATATAAATGCATTATGAAGCAATGCGCACGCCGCAGCCTCGCCCCCGAGGAGGCGCGCTAAATACATCTCAAAACGGCTGCATACAGTCGTCTCGTGTTGTCCGCTTACCTCCGCAGTCTGTGGTGTCAATTTCGCCACTTTCAGTTTGTTATTTTTTGCAGTGTAAAAGTGAAAGATTGATGTTTATGAGAGAAAACAGGCATTTATGAATATTTTTTTCAACTTTTTAACTTTGTGTTTCCGGAATATAAAATGCTCATATATTGATTGTAAATTATCCGTCATCGAGCAGCGACGGTTGTAATTAATATCTTATATCGGGGTATATACTTACGATTTGTAAGTAGTTTGTGAATATCGTCAAGTGCTGTTAATCTGTAATTTACGTAAATGTATGTCCTGATTTTGATATAAAATGCGGTCTAAAGGTAAAAAATTGTAACCTGAATGGCTAATTATTAAAAAAAATTACATACCTTTGCCGTCAAGGTGTTGTCCCCTATGCGGGATTCAACCGAATTAATAACTCAAAATCAGGGTATATGAGAAAAATTTTACTGTTAACATTGGCGTTTTTGTGGGGGGGGGTAAGCCTATCACTCGCACAAAACGTAAAAGTGTCCGGTACGGTTCTCGATGAAAGTGGTGAGAAAGTTGCGGGCGCTACCGTAACGGTAATCGGAACGACCATCGGAACGACCACAGGTACCGACGGACGCTTTACGCTTATGGCGCCTGCGGACGGTTCTCTGCGAGTATCGTTTATCGGTTACCTCGAACAGGATGTTCCCGTTGCAGGGAAGACCAATCTTGAAATTACGTTGCATGAGGATACCAAAGCCATCGACGATGTGATTGTCGTGGCATACGGTACGGCAAAGAAGGAGTCGTTTACAGGCTCGGTAGCCGTTGTTGGCGGTGATGAACTCGAGCAGCGCAAGTATTCGAATGTTACCAAAGCGCTGGACGGTCTTGCACCCGGTGTGCAGGTTACCTCCGGTTCGGGTCAGCCCGGTTCGGGTTCGACGGTTGTAGTGCGCGGTTTCGGTTCGATTAACGCATCGAATACTCCTCTCTACGTCGTGGACGGCGTGCCTTTCGACGGTGCTATGAGTTCGATTAACCCCGATGACATCGCTTCGATAAGCATATTGAAGGATGCTTCGGCGTCGGTGCTTTACGGTTCGCGCGGAGCCAACGGCGTCGTGCTTATAACAACCAAGAAGGGTAATCCGTATGAGACGACCGTAAATCTTAAAGTTAATATAGGTATCGCGTCGCGTGCTATCCCGCGCTATGAGACTGTCGGTGCCAAGGATTTCCTTGAGGTTATGTACTCGGCATTTGCCAACGAGTACGGCAAGGGTGCCGCTATCTCCGAGATGATGTACGGCGAGCAGGCTATCTTCGGTGAGGATATGATATACAACCCGTATGATGTGCCTGTTAATGAGATTTTCGACCGTACCGGTCGTGTCCGCAGCGATTTGAAACCGCGCTGGGATGAGGATTGGCTCGGTGCCGTAACGAACAACGCGGCTCTGCGTCAGGAGTACGGTGCAAGCATCTCGGGCGGCAACAACAAAACGCAGTATATGCTGTCGTTGGGCTACCTGAATGAGGACGGTGTGCTGAAAACGACCAATATGGAGCGTTACTCGGCTCGTCTGAATGTTGAGACGCAGGTCAAGCCCTGGTTCTCGGCAGGTATGGGTCTGAACTTCGCCCGCGTAACGACCAACTCGTCGGAGACATCAACGTCTGCAACGTCGAATGTCTTCTATTCGGCACAGTTGATGGCTCCTATATATCCTATATATATGCGTGATGCCGATACCGGCGGCTATATTCTCAACGAGAATGGCAAGCGCCAGTTCGACTATGGCGACAGCCGTCCGGCAGGTCAGCAGGGCAACTTCAACAGTATAGCAACGCTCTTTGATGACAAGTACGGTGCTACCAACTATACCGTATCGCCACGTGCGCATATGGAGTTCATGGGTGTGGACGGACACTGGACCGAAGGCTTGCAGTTCCAACTCAATATAGGTGCTGACTACTACAACACCTCGCAACTGACATACTACAACCCCTATTTCGGTAATGCAGCCGACTTCGGCGGTCGTATATCACGCTATGCAGCCACGTCGCTGGGCTATACCTTCAACCAGTTGCTGTCGTACAACCGCAACTTCGGTCTGCACAACGTCGATATACTTGCAGGCCACGAGTGGTACGCTTATGAGAGCAGCACGCTCTCAGGTCAGAAGACGGGTCTCCCTGGTGCAGGCATCTACGAACTTGACGCCGCTACGACTATCTCGGATGTAGGCAGTTCGAGCGACTATGACCGTATAGAGTCTTTCCTCACACGTGTAGGTTACAGTTACGATGACCGCTACTATGTATCGGCAAGTTGGCGTACCGACGGTTCGTCGCGTTTCGCACCCGAAAAACGTTGGGGCAACTTCTGGTCGGTAGGTGCTTCGTGGCGTCTGTCGCAGGAGTCATTTATGGCAGGCGCAGACTGGCTCGACAACCTCACGCTGAAGGCATCGTATGGTGTGCAGGGTAACAACGAGGTGGGTTCGTTCTACGCATACCAGGCACTCTATGACACCTCATACTCCAACGGCACTCTCCCCGGTGCCATTATAGGCGAGGTGGCCAACCACGACCTTACGTGGGAGACCAACCACAACCTCAATGTGGGTATCGAGGCAAGTTTCCTCCACGCCCTCGACCTCAGTGTGGAGTATTACAACCGTAAAACGACCGATATGTTGCTCTACTATCCTCTGCCCAGTTCGTCGGGCTTCGACGGATACTATCGCAATTCGGGTTCGATGCGCAACCGAGGTGTCGAGTTCGCTTTGACGGGTCATATATTCAACAGAAAGAACTTCCAGTGGGATGTAACCGTTATGGGTTCTACCGTGAATAACAAGGTGCTTAAACTCACCGAAGACGGTCAGGACATAATGGCCAGCGGCATACAGATTATCCGTGAGGGCGAATCGCTCTACTCGTTCTATGTGGCACGCTCGGCAGGTGTAGACCCGCTTACAGGCTCGAAGATGTATTATGCGAAGAATGCTGACGGTGAGGACTATATCACACTCGACCGTACCGTCGCACAGCGTAACCGTGAGATTGTAGGCAGCCGTATGCCCGACCTCTACGGTTCGCTCTCGACATCGCTGCGCTGGAAGAACCTCGATTTCTCGATATCGACCAACTACTCTATCGGCGGTAAGATATACGACGGCGTCTACAACGAACTTATGAACTGCTACTATGTTGCACAGGCTAAGCACAAGAATATACTTCGCGCATGGCGTCAGCCGGGCGATGTAACCGACGTTCCCCGCTACCAGATTGGTGAAACGTCAATCGTTACGGACGACAAGTTGATAGATGCTTCCTACTTCTCGATAAAGAACATCACTCTGGGTTATACGCTGCCCAAAACATGGTGTTCCAAGATAGGTATGAAGAGCATACGTCTCTCGGCATCGGTGGACAACCTTCATATCTTCACTCACCTGAAAGGTATGGACCCACAGTACAACCTCACGGGTGGTACGAGCTATGTATATGCACCTACCCGCACGGTATCGTTTAACCTCGATATCAAGTTCTGATGACGGAGTACAACACAAAAACAGGTATGATTATGAAAAAGACTATATATAAATTGGCGGCAGCTTGTATGTGCGTTCTCTTTGCGTCGGCGTGTACAAGCGATGCGCTCGACACTGCACCGGCAGGTCAGCTCCCGGGCGATGTAATCTTCTCCGACCCTGACAAGGCTCAGAGCGCTGTTAACGGTATCTACCGACTGATGTACAGCAATGGCTGGAGCAACGGCTGGGAGCATGAGAATCCCGGTCTGGCAGGCTTCACCATAGTACGCTCGATTATGGGCGAAGACCACTCTATGGCAGCGCAGGGTCAGGGTTGGTTCTACTTCGACTATGTTTTCAATGTAGCGTCGGACTGGACCTCGACGGCAGGTCGCCAGTATGCGACATGGAATCTGTTCTATACTCTCATCTCGCAGGCGAACTACGTTACAGACCACTACGACACACTCTCCGAAAGTCCAAAGGGCAACTATGTGCTGGGACAGGCATACGCTATCCGCGCATTCAGTTACTACTGCCTCTATGAGAGTTTCTGCCAGGGCAACTACACCGCGAACAAGGATTATCCGGGCGTTCCCGTCTACACAACAGGTACGAACAATAATACCAAGGGTGTCGGTCGCGGTACCATTGAAGACCTCTTCGTTCAGATTAACAAGGATTTCCAGGCATCTGTCGATTGCTTTGAGGCTGCCAATGTAGAGCAGGAGAGCATCACCAACATCGACGGCTATGCCGCCTATGCGCTGTGGGCTCGCGCTTCTCTCGGCCAGCAGAACTACGAGCAGGCCAGGTATTGCGCCGAAGAGGCTCTCAAGAAGCCGGGTCTGACACGTGTCGCAACTCTTGCAGAACTTGGCAACTTTAACACCGCGTCGGTATCGGATGTTATGTGGGCATTCGAGGTTCCCACCGACCAGGCATCTCCCTATGGCGGTTTCTTCTCGCATCTGGATGAGGATGGCGGCTACGGTTCTCGCGCTCCCATGTGTATCGACTACTGGCTGTATGAGGATGGCATGGCCGACAACGACCTTCGTCGCGGCTGGGCCAAAAGGAAAACTTCCGGTCGCAGTTACTTCTACCAGCAGACCAAGTTCAGATATAAGAACCTCGCGACGGCAGAGGGCGACCTGATTAACATACGTGCAGAGGAGATGCTGCTTACGCTTGCAGAGTGCGAGTGCCGTGCAGGCAACTACACCGTTGCCCGCGAACTGCTCGGGGAACTCTACGCACAACGTTATGATGGTGAGCGCGATATAGAGTCTCTCGTCGACTCTTCAACGGTATCGCTCGATACTGCATCGGACCCCGTAACACTTATCGACGAGATTCTGCTTCAGCGCCGTATAGAGTTGTGGTGCGAGGGTATGGGTCGTGTGCCTGATTTGCGCCGTCTCAATCTCGGTTATTATCGTTCGGACGGTACGGAGATGAGACCCAACGACCAATCCTTTATACTCTACATCCCCCAGGCCGAGTTCGATTCCAATCCTGCTTTGGATTTGGCTGTGGACCAGAATTAGTGCAGTGTAACTATCAAAACCGATGAAGAAAATGAAAAGAATAACTATATTTTTGGCAGCCGTTGCCGCACTTCTCGCAACGGCCTGCGCCGAGAAATCGGAAATGGCTACATATCCCGCCAAGAGTAACGAGGGTATCTTTGCACAGAGTTACTATTCGTTAGTTTCAGATGACGGAGAGGATGCGACGGTTGCGATTACACTCTACCGCGCTTCGTCCAAAGGCGATGCCTCGATACCTGTTACCGCCACGACGGAGAGTCCTTCGGTATTCGATATTCCGGCCGAGGTGGCATTCAAGGATGGCTCTGCCGAGGCAACGCTTATGCTCGGTGTCAAGTTCAGCAGTTTCGAGCCGGGTGAGGGCGCGGATGTAGTACTCTCGTTGGGCGGTGCGCCTACCTCGCTGCCATACTATACCACGAGCCGTGTGGAGGCCAAGCGCGACTACTCCTATTCGGTATATGCACACGGAACGTATGAGTCTTCGATGCTGTCGGCTCTGTTCGGCAGTTATATTAGTTGGGAAATGGACCTGCTCGTCGCAGACCAGAACCCCGAATACTTCCGTCTGAAGGACTTTTACTATGAGTTTGCCGGCGGTCGCAACTACTCCGACCCGGGATACAACTTCGATTTCCTGTGGGACGGCGAGAGCGAGGAGATTATACCGGTAGCCGAACTTGACGAATATGGATGTGCGACGATTGATACAGGTTTCTTCCACCCCGTATACGATCTATGCTCCATGTATGTCGATACAGACCCGGAGTATACATTCTACGACGCGGATGATAGGACCTTCTACTTCAACTATGCGACATTGGTTTCGCTTGGTATGTTGCTGGATTGGGATTATGACTACTTCACTCTTGACTAAGTTGAGGAGTAGTGTCAGTTGCAGAATGAGGTTGTAAAAAATACCAATTTCGGCATCATTATCTTAAAGAGTGCCTTCGGTATAAAGCCGAAGGCATTTTTGTTTGTCTATGTGCATCGCGAAGCGATGTGTGCGGCGCAAATTTTTGGTATCATTACCACAATAGGGGGGGATATACTATCTAAAAAGCGCCATTTTTGGTATCATTACCACAATAGGGGGGTGAATATACAAAACAGAAAAGGGACCATTCTAATGAATGACCCCTTGGTAGTGGATAGGGGATTCGAACCCCTATGTCGTGCGTGAGAGGCACGTATCCTAGCCCTTAGATGAATCCACCATTGACTTATGTGGTGCAAAGATAGGCATTTTTTTTCAAACACAAAATAATTTTACATTTTTCGTGCTGAACGGATAAAAAAAATCGAGGTCTCGAAGGTATTCGACTTTCAGACGAGCACCGCCTGCAAGTCTTAGCCGCCCAATACGGAACAGCAACCTTCGCTTCCTCTACCAACCTAAAACTACTAACCTAAATGAACCTTAAAACTTCACTGCAAAGATAAGCAGATTATCAATATTGTGCAACTATTTTAGTAAAAATTTTTACTAATTTTTTGATTTTTTTCATCTTGAATTGTAAGTTGCTGTCAATGTGTGTATTGTGAATGCATATATCCCCGATGCAAAGCCTTTGCATCGGGTCAGAGGTTCGCTTGAGTACGGATTATATACTCTCCTCGCTGTCGGGATTGCGTTTCAGACGGCGCATCTGGAAGAATATCAGCACGCCGGCAAGACATACCGACATCGTGTCGGCTATGGGCTGCGCCATCCATACGCCAGTAACGCCATAGGTCGGGTCTGACGGGTTATGCGCGGCGAACAACGGCGGCAGGATATGCAGCAGCGGCACCAAAAAGAGCATCTGGCGCGTCATGGAGATAAGTATCGCGCGCTTGGGCTTGCCGATATACTGGAAGAAGTTGCCGGTTACAATCTGAAAACCGACAGCCCAGAACATCACCATAATATACTTCATACCATAAACCGTAGCCTCTACAAGTGCCTCGGCATCGGCATCATTGGCTTTGACAAAGAGACGTGCCACCTGTTCGGGCATGAAGCGGCTTATAAGGAATCCTGTCGTGGTAACGCACAGCGCACATATAACGGTTGTGGTATAAGCCTTTATCACACGGTCGTATTTGCGTGCGCCGTAGTTGTAGCCGACTATGGGCTGCATACCCTGGTTGAGTCCCAGCACAATCATTATAAACAGCATCACCATACGGTTGATTGTGCCGAAAGCGCCGACATACTGGTCTCCGTCATACTTCGACAACGCTGAGTTCACAAAGAAAACGACAATAGCCGAGCAGAGATTCATCAGGAACGGAGCCATGCCTATCGACAATATCTTCTTAATGATATCGAGGTCGAACCGGAAGATATGGCGTTTGAAGTGCAGAAAACTGTCTCGGCGTGAGAAGTGGTGCAGCGAGATAGTCATGGCAAGTGTCTGGGCGATGATTGTCGAGAATGCCGAGCCGCGTATGCCCCATCCGAACTTGAATATAAAGAGCGGGTTAAGAATACAGTTTACCGCTACCGCCGTCAGCATGGCATACATCGACTTTTGAGGGTAGCCCGAGGCGCGCATCATCTCGTTAAGTCCGAGATAGAGGTGCGTGATGACATTTCCGGCAAGTATAACCTGCATGAACTCACGCGCCTTGGATATAGTCTCTTCGGATACGTTGAAAAGATGCAGTACGGGGTCGAGAACGATGTAGCCGACCACACCTATCATAATACCAACCACGATATTGAGCAGCACCAGATTGCCCAATGTGCGTTCTGCCGCGCATTTGTTGCCCTGTCCCAGACGTATGGATGTTGTTGCTGCGGCACCCACACCCACCATCGAGCCGAAGGCTGCCGAGATACTCATCAAAGGCATCGTCAGCGTCATGCTCGACAGCGCCAAAGCCCCTACTCCGCGACCTATAAAGATGCTGTCCACGATGTTGAAAATCGCGGTCGAAGTCATGGCGATAATCGCAGGTATGGCGAACCTCGGCAGCAGTCGGGAGATAGGGTCTGTCCCGAGCGAGAGTGTTGTTACTTGCTTGCTCATTGCGCTGCAAAGGTAGGAAATTTATCCGACAAAGACAATCAGATGCCCTTCATACTCAAGCATACGCATCTCTGTATCTTCGCCTCCACAGATGCTTCCGACGATGATTCCGCGCCCGAAATCGACCGTTTTGATACAGATATCCGACGCAAAATCTACTGTACGGTTATGCTCCTTGGCCGAAATGTATTTATATAGGGTCTCTTTGGCGCACCACAGTGCTGCCTCTGAACGCACATCATCCGATAGCGAACGTTCCTCCTCTGTCGTGCAACGCCCGACGGCACGGGTAAAGTCGCGCGACAGCGGCTCTATATCTATGGCGCACGGATGTTGCGAAATTATGACTGCGACGTAGTCGCGGTCGTGCGACACGCCTATGTATGTGTCGGGGTGATTTACAACGGGACGACCCGAAGGAAGATACTCTATCTCGGTCTGCGCCCCCAGTTCGCGACGGACGATATGACGCCACATAAGATACTCTCTGCGCCGGCGCTGCGAACCGAAGCCCGCTGCCGTGATGCGTTCCGCATCGGTGGCCGCCGCAAGCAACTCATTCTCATCCACCGGCTTCTCTATGAAGATTCGGGGTTCAAGCATCTGCCACGACCTTTATTTTGTCTATGCGCCGTCCGTCGAGCGCCTCGACAGTGAATGTAAGACCGTGCGACTTGACCGTATCGCCCTTCTTGAGAAAATCGCGTTTCAGTTCGAGCATAAGTCCTGCCAGCGTCTCGGCTCTGCCCTGTACATCGGCAAAGGTATCCTCCTCCAAATCGAGTACGCGCTCGAAATCGACTATATGGCTCTTGCCGTCAAAGAGATATGTCTTGTCGTTGAGACGCTTGTAGAACGATTCGTCGGTGTCGCTCTCATCCTTTATCTCGCCCACGACCTCCTCCAATATATCCTCCAGTGAGAGCAGACCCTGCGTTGCTCCATATTCATCCACGACGATTGCCATATGCACCTTGTGTGCGCGGAACTCCTCCAAAAGGTCGTCAATCTTCTTGTGTACGGGGACGAAGTAGGCTTTGCGCATAAGTCTCTGCCAGCCGAAATCGGCCCCCTCCTTGATATATGGAAGCAGGTCCTTGACGTAGAGCGTGCCTTTGATATGGTCGGGGTCTTCGTCGCAGACGGGTATGCGCGAATACCCCGATTCGATTATAACCCTCTTCACCTCATCGAAGTCTGCCGTGAGGTCTACCGAGGTGATATCCACTCTCGAGTGCATAATCTCCTCTACCTCGGTATTTCCGAACTTGACTATGCCCGAGAGCATCTTATGCTCCTCGCTTGACGCCGTGTCCGTCATTCCTACAGCATCTGCCAACTCCTCGATAGAGATATTCTCCTCGGCGCGTGCGGCCGCCATCTCGTTTATGCGGCTGCCGGTTCGTATCAAAATATAGGAGAGAGGGTAGAATATCCACCGCAGAACCGCTATCGGTCGTGCCAGCACCATCGCCACTCTGCGATACGACCCCTGTGCGAATATTTTGGGTATAATCTCGCCGAAGAGCAGCAGCAGAAAGGTCAGCACAACGCTCTTGAAGAGGAACCCGAAGCGGTTGAATGTAAATATATCCGAGAGAATATCGGCCGAGAGGATAACGATGCAGATATTGATAAGATTATTGACGATGAGAATCGTAGCCAACAGACGGTCCACATTTCCCAGAAGTTTGAGCGTCGTAGCCGCTGCGAGCGAGTGCGACTCCTTGAGTTCGCGTATATCGTTGTGCGTGAGCGAGAAAAAAGCGACTTCGGCCGCTGAGACCATAGCCGATACTGCCAGCAGTACGACCGTTATGGCCAACTTCAGCCACGTTGCCGCCTCAAATCCGTTGTATACTATCGCACCGTCCAAGTTATGTCCGTTTTACCGGTCTTACCCGCATCGTTAATGTTCGCCGTTGTCGAAGAGCGTCGAATCCGATTTGCGTTTGTCTGTCTCCCGCGTCGTCTCCTGCATAAGTTCGGTGTCGGAACTGTAACCCGAGACGTTCACAATAATATTATAGTTGCGTCGCTGGAATGCCGGCGTATTTTTTATTGTGTCGATATCGACATAGCGGTTGCGCCGTGTGCCGAGAACCACGATACCCTTGTCGTTGCGGCTGTGCGTCTCCTCGAAGTTGGTTGCAACGAGCATCATCTCTACCTCTTCGCCCAGTTCCGGCTTCTCGGTCGTACCCCAGATGATATTTATTCCGTCACCGCCGTTTACCGGACCTGCCGCATCGTGAATCGCTTTCAGCACCTGCGTGGTCTGCTCTAAAGTGAAACTGTTGTCAAACGATGACGATGAGATATTTATAATGGCGTCGCGCGCGCCTGTTATGGGTCGCTCCATAAGAGGCGAGTTGAGCGCGCGTGTTATAAGTTCCTCGATGCGGTTTACACCCTTGGCACGAGCCACACTCATATGTACCCTGCCGCTGTTGAGCAGCACGTTTCTTACATCGGCGAAATCGACATTGTGCTTTCCCGGTATCATAATCAACTCGGCGATGCCCTTTGCCGCGAGTGTCAAAGTCTCATCTGCCTTGCTGAAAGCGTCGTTGGCCGAGAGATTGCCGTATATTTTGGCGATGGTATCGTTCTCGATTATCAGTATCGAATCGACATATTTCGACAACTCCTCGATTCCGGCTGCTGCCTGTTTTATTCGTTTGGGACCCTCGAATGAGAAAGGCGTGGTAACGATGGCAACGGTGAGTATATCCATCTCGCGTGCGAGTTTGGCTATTGCGGGCGATGCTCCGGTACCCGTGCCGCCGCCCATTCCTGCGGTGAGGAAGAGCATCTTGGTGCCGAGAGAGTTGAAACTCTCGCGTATGGCGTCGAGCGCCTCTATGGCCTTGGCACGCCCAACTTTGGGGTCATTGCCCGCACCAAGACCGTCGCCCATGACAATCTTGCGTTTTATGCGGCTCCTGTTCAGTGCCTGTTTGTCGGTGTTGCATATCATAAAATTAACACCGGTTATGCCCTGCTCATACATATAGTCTACGGCATTACCGCCACCGCCGCCTATACCCGCAACGGTTATTATGGATGGTATGCCCTTATCTGCGCGCAACTCGTTAAGTGAATCTTCCATTATCCGGTTCCTCTCTTTTCTTTATACTCTCTTGCTTACTTGCTCTCTAATCCTGCCTTTTTGCTCTCCGGCTTTCGTATACTGCTCTTGTATCTTTGCTCTCTTGTCCTGCCTTCTTGTCTTGCCTTCCTGTCCTGCTCTCCTGATGTTGCTCTCATTTGCGATTGCAAATCAAATCTCGTCTTTGTCTTTGCCATCGACAAAGTATTCATCTCTGTCGCCGGACTCCATATCGCTGAATGACGGGTCTTCATCCTCGCCGCTGCTCGCGATTGTATCGCGCAGCATATCCACACCGCGACCTAACAGCCCCGTCAATTTCTTCCAGCGCTCTTTCGCGGTTTTATCGCTTTTGTCTTTGACTTTGCCTTTGCCTTTGTCCTTGCCGTCATTGTCTGCGGAGTCATCCTTCTCCGGCGAATCCGGTCCCGAGACATCATCGCCGTTATCGCGGTTGTCGTCGTTTGTTTGGGTCTCCGGTCCGGTTACAACTCCGGAATCGGAATCTTCGGGTTTGGTATTGTTATTACCATTGCCTTCACGACCGCTCAACTCATCGTCCTGCGGTCCGTCGTTCACCTCTCTGACTTCGACCTCGGTTACCTTGCAGGCACCGCGCTCACAGCCCGCTATGAGCAGGGCTACCGCTCCGGTGTACTCCGGTGAATCGAGCATCTCTACCGACGCTGTGGTGATACCCTCCGTCGCTGTCGCCGTGCGTACATTCATACCTGTCAGACGTCGGAACAACTCCTCGATATCGGGCGTTGCGGCGGCACCTCCCGTGAGAACGATACCGCATGGAACGCGCTTCTCGTATCCCGACTCGCGAATCTCACCCTTTACATACTCGGCGATATCTGTCAGACGTGCCTCGATTATCGACGCCAGATTGCGTTTCATAACAATCTTTGCCAGACTTGTCTTGCCCAACTTTATCTTGGCGGTCTCCGACACCATATCCGCTACGGCAGAGCCGCACCGTATCTTGAGTTTTTCGACCAAGTGTTCAGGTACGCCGTGTTTGTTTATATCGTTATCTATCGTACCGGCTCCGAGGGGTATCGAGGCGGCATACCTTAACAATCCTCCGCGACATACGGCTACATCCGTCGTGGAGCCGCCTATATCTACGGCTACCGTACCCTCTCTCATCTCCTCCGGCGTAAGTATTGCGCGGGGCATTACGGCCGAATTGGAGAATATGCCGGCAAGACGTATGCCGGACTCATTGAAGACCCTCCTAAGACGGTCGAGCGGTCTCTGTTCGCTGACGATAAAGGCGAATTTGGATGACAACTGCATACCGAATGTGCCGACGGGGTTGGGGTCTTCGGCGCGTCCGTCCACAGAGTAGTGCTGTGGGAAACAATCGATTATCATCTCGCCTTCGGGTACCGTAACATGGCGCATACGCTCATGCAAAGCCTCTACATCGGCTTTCGATACCACTCCGTTGCTTTCGCTTCGCACGAAGACGTGGTCTACATAGTTCTCGTAGCGGATGAACGACCCCGACAGACCTGCATAGGCCTCCTCGACACGTATTCCGAGCTGCTCTTCGACCTTGTCGCGCAAGGTTAAAAGCAGGTCTTTCACCTCGTTGATGTTATCGACCAACCCGTTTTCGATGCCTTTCGACGGCTCGGAAACGACCGTCTCAATATTTATGAGACCCGATTCGTTTGTCGAGCCTACCGCCATAACCATATTCGAGTTTCCGAAATCGACGCTTACTATGTACTTTTTCGTTTTCATAATATTTCACGGGCAAAGCCCCGTGCGCTGTCATCTTTATCGTTTTTATTTTTTCAACCTTTTGCAGAAAATCATCAGCTTTTGCGGCAAATTACCTGCCCGTCGCACGAGATGTCGATGGTGGAGTAGTAATCCCAGCCTATATGCTTCAGCCCCTCGTTGTAGAACCGCAGCAGTTTCGCCATCTTCGCATCCGTATTCTCAATCTCGCCGAACAGAATAGTGAAATTTCCCGAGCGGGGAATCAACTCGAGGGTCAATGCTCCGCTCTCTCCGGTGGAGTCGGCTATTATCTGCACAATCTCCGAGCGCCAGAATGAGTTCTGTTCTATCTGTTCGACAAAGTTAATGAGTTTGAGGAAATCTTCATATTTTTTCTCCTCTTTTTTTATGAGTGCCAGCTGCTCGCTGCGGAGAGTGTCGATGAGTTTCATCTCATAGCGCTTGCTGCGCATCTCTCTGTTTGCTATCTCGTTTTTCAGAGCCTTCTCCTTGTCGAGATTCTCCTTGCGTACTTGGAACTTGTCCTCGCTCTCAAGGAATCTCTTTTTCACTTTGCGGCGATTTGACGCCCTGCGTTCGGAGTTAATCGCTTTATACTCTTTTCTCTTTTCCGCATACTTTATATCGAGCCGATTCACCTCTGCCATATAGCCGTTGCTCCCCGATATAAGCGTATCGGTATAACTTCGCACCTGACCATCGAATCCGGTGGGGAAGGGCGGCGTATAACCTCCTGTAACAATAGGCAGATACACTTTCGACTCCTCGGGAGCGTGGAAAACCCGGCCGTCGGCCGTTACATAGACGTCATAGCCATCGGTCATAATCCTCGCCGACGGCTTGCGCTGCGTAACCTTTATGTATAGCACTCCGTTGGTCGAGGTGTAGGCGGTGGCCGATTTTACGAATCCGTTGCTCTCGATGCAGCGCTCGATGCCTGTGAGGTCTGCATCTTCAATGCGTGTGCCTATGGTGCCGATATTGCCATGCGACAGCCATTCGCGAACCAGCTTGTCCGTTACGAGATTGTTGTCTGCCGTGCTGTCGGCAATCTCGATGTTCAGGCTCTTTATGCTATACCCGGCAATACGCTTTCGTGAGATGCCGGCTGCGCATACTATGTAGCACAACACCAGAATCCATACGAAGATTGGAACTATGTATCGCTTCAGAACCCCCATCGTTATTTATGTTTATCTCGTTGTATGTTCTATACGTTTTTGTATTGCCTCTGCTATCGACTTGCAGCAGGCGTCGATATTTCCGGCACCGAAAGTTATCGTTATATCCGTATCCATCGCCGATATCAACTCGGCGAGATGCTCTCTGTCGCTGTATCGGCACGGCACTGTAACGGCATCGCCTATCATACGGCTCGTAACACCCTCTATTGGCAGTTCGCGTGCAGGATAGATTGGCAGAAGCACCACCTCGTCGGCTAATGACAGCGCCTCGGCAAAGCCGCCGCAGAGGTCGCGCGTGCGTGTATAGAGATGCGGCTGGAATACGACCGTTATCCTGCGCCCGGGAAACATATCCCTTATCGAGGTCAGCGTCGCCGTCAGTTCGCGCGGATGATGCGCATAGTCGTCGATATAGACAGCCTGCGGCGTGTTGATATAGAACTCCATACGTCGTTTGACACCCTCGAAGTCCGCCAGAGCCTTGCGCAGCCGCTCCTCGTCGAGACTCTCGCCCAAGGCACGGGCGGCGCACCACATCATGGCGACGGCTGCGACCGAGTTCTCGATATTGAGGCGCCCGGGAGTGCCGAGAGTGCATTCCGTGATAACCCCGTCAGGCGTTACGATATCGTATGTCGAGCGTCCGCCGCCTGCGGGACGTATATTGCACGCATGGAAGTCGCACGGCTCGTCGCACGAGTAGCGCCAAACGTCTATCGCATCGTTGTCGATTAGAATATCCACACCCTGCTTTATGACCAATGCTCCGCCGGCGTGTATCTGTCTTGCGAATTGCGTAAAAGCCTCTTTCACCGCCTCGTGGGTGCCGTAAATATCCAGATGGTCGGCATCGGCCGATGTTATCACGGCCACATCCGGCTCAAGCCTTAAAAACGAGCGGTCGAACTCGTCAGCCTCCACCGCCATGCGTTTGCCGTCGCCCAGAACAAGATTGCTGTCGAAGTTGCGCGATATGCCGCCGAGAAAGGCGCTGCCTCCACCCGTAACCTGCGTGTTGAGCCACGACAGAAGGGTGGTGGTGGTGGTCTTGCCGTGTGTGCCGGCAACAGCCATCACATATTTGCCTCGGGTGAGGTGTCCGAGCATCTGCGAGCGTTTCTCTATGCAGAATCCGTTCTCGGTAAACCATACCATCTCGCTGTGGTCGGCAGGTACGGCAGGCGTGTATACGACCATAGTGCCGCTTTTGTCCCTGAAGGCTTCGGGGATAAGTTCTATATTGTCGTCATAGTGTATCTGCGCGCCCTCCGCCTCGAGTTGTGCCGTGAGCGCGGAGGGAGTAAGGTCATAACCTGCCACCGCCACACCCTCGTGGATGAAATAACGTGCCAGGGCGCTCATGCCTATGCCGCCGATACCCAGAAAATATACTCTTGAAAAATCCATTGAAAAATCAATCTGCTGTTGGATATAAATTGTCGGTGCGCCTACTCCATAAGTTTTATTATCTCGCGTGCAACTCTCTCCGCCGAGTCGTTTATGGCCAGTTTGGATATATTTTCGGATAGCGTGCCGAGTTTTTCGTTGTCGGATATCAGTTCGAGAGCCTTCGGCATAGCGCACTTCACCGCCTCGCTGTCGGCAATGGTTACCGCCGCGCCGCGATTGGAAAGAGCATTGGCATTCTTTGTCTGATGGTCTTCGGATACGTTGGGCGATGGGACGAATATCACGGGTTTTCCGGCAAGACACAACTCCGATACGGTGCAGGCGCCGCTGCGCGATATCACTAAGTCGGCCGCCGCATAGGCGTAGTCCATACGCTCGATGAAGGCGCACTGATATATGCCCTCGACGGGATGCTCGGTGATAAATCTGCGCATCTCCTCCTCATAGAACTTGCCTGTCTGCCATATAACCTGCACGGGTGCATTGCCGTAGAGTGTCGCCACCCACGACTTCATCATATTGTTGAGTGTGCGCGTGCCGAGCGAGCCGCCCACGACAAGCAGTACGGGCAGTCTGTCCGTAAATCCGTAGTATGCCAGCGCCTCGCTGCGGTCGGTCGTCGTCTGTCCGAGATTTCCGCGCAGCGGGTTGCCGGTAAGCGTTATGCGGTCTGCGGCGAAGAACTTATCCATACCCTCGTATGCGACGCATATCTTGCGTGCCTTGCGTGCCAGCACTCTGTTCGACACTCCGGCATAGGAGTTCTGCTCTTGCAGGAGCGTCGGTATGCCGGCATTTTGTGCAGCCCAAAGTATGGGAGCGCTTGCATAGCCGCCGAATCCAGCCACTGCGTCGGGGTTGAAGTCGCGTATCACCTTGCGGGCTTTGTGCAGGCTCTTTATGATACGCCAAGGCAGAGCGAGGTTCGACAATGTAAGACGACGCTGCAAGCCCGATATTGGCAGTCCCTCGATACGATATCCGAGTGCGGGTATCTTCTCCATCTCCATTTTGCCTTCGGCACCCACGAAGAGAATCTCCACTTCGGGTCCGAGTATGCGTGTCAATGCCTCGGCAACAGCCACTGCCGGATATATATGTCCTCCTGTTCCTCCGCCGGATAATATTACTCTTTTCATACGTTTTTACACCTTGCCGATATTGCTGCGGCGCCGTTTTGCAAGTGGAATCTGCGCCCCTACAAAAATAACTAATATTCCTGTAAGCGCAAAATAATTGCACCCGAAAATATTTACTTTCAAAGCGGATATTTTCGGGTGCAATTCCAACGGCATATTACCACTCTAACGGCGCATCGCCCTAATGACCTGTTACCATACAACCGGCTCTTCGCCCCTCTGTTGCAGATATGCGTTCGCCGACGAGAAGTGCCGGCAGCCGAAGAAGCCTCTGTATGCCGATAGCGGCGATGGGTGTACAGCCTTCAGTATAAGGTTGCGCGCGGGGTCGGCTATGGCACCCTTGCGCTGCGCATAACTGCCCCACAACATATATACTATGCCCTCCTTGCGCTCGGCGATGGCCCGCACGACGGCATCGGTAAAGGTCTCCCACCCCTGTCCTGCGTGCGACGCCGCCTCGTGTTCGCGTACCGTGAGAACGGCGTTGAGCAGCAGCACGCCCTGCTCGGCCCAGCGGTCGAGATTTCCGGATAGGGGTATTGCTGCGCCCGTGTCGTCCTGCACCTCTTTGAATATATTTTGCAGCGACGGCGGAAACGGCACTCCGTCGCCAACGGAGAAGCACAAGCCGTTCGCCTGCCCGGGACCGTGATACGGGTCCTGACCTATAATAACCACCTTGAGCCTTGAAAAAGGACACTTGTCGAATGCGCGGAAGATATTCGAGCCGCGCGGATAGATGCGACGCGCAGCATACTCATCGCGTACAAATGATACAAGTCTCTCGAAATATGGCTTTTCAAATTCGGGTGCGAGTATCTCGCGCCAGTCATCGGCTATTTTGACATTCATAATGAGAGTCGAATTTTGCGTAAATATAGCGAAAAATTTGGATATCCGGGCCATATTCCATATCTTTGCACACCCGTTGAGGAAAAAACGGGCTATGTGGAGGGATTTGGACTGATTGCAACCACAATAAAAAACTGCTAAAACAGCACTCTTTTATTCCGGTCAAACATCCGTCCCCGCACACAAATATAGTTTAACTCTTAAAACATTTTGTGTTATGGGATTTTTATTCACTTCAGAATCTGTCTCCGAAGGACACCCCGATAAGGTGTCGGACCAGATTTCGGATGCCGTTCTCGACGAGTTTCTCCGTCGCGACGCAAATTCAAAGGTGGCTTGTGAAACGCTCTGCACTACAGGTCTTGTGGTGGTGGCAGGCGAGGTGCGTTCCGAGGCCTATGTCGATATTCAGGATATAGCCCGCCGCGTGATAGACCGCATAGGCTACAACCGCAGCGAATACTGCTTCGATGCCGCTTCGTGCGGTGTTCTGTCGGCTATCCACGAGCAGTCGCAGGATATCAATCAGGGTGTGGAACGCGGCGAGGATGAGTTGCAGGGCGCGGGCGACCAGGGTATAATGTTCGGTTATGCCTGCAACGAGACACGCGAACTTATGCCTGCAACGCTTATACTTTCGCACGTGATACTCAAAGAACTTGCGGATATTCGCCGCGAAGGCAAGGTTATGACATACCTCCGTCCCGATGCCAAAAGTCAGGTAACGATAGAGTATGACGATGCTACGCGCCGTCCGCTGCGCGTGCATACCATCGTCGTATCGACACAGCACGACGAGGAGGTCGAAACGGAGCAGATAAAGACCGATGTGCGCGATATCCTTATACCGCGCGTCAAGGAGCGTCTGGAGCGTGCCTCCGACCCGCTGGCAGCACTCATAGGCGATGACTATATACTCCACGTGAATCCTACGGGCAAGTTTGTCATAGGCGGCCCGCACGGAGACACGGGGCTTACGGGTCGTAAGATAATTGTAGATACTTATGGAGGCAGAGGCGCTCACGGCGGCGGCGCATTCTCGGGCAAAGACTCGTCGAAGGTAGACCGCTCGGCGGCATACGCGGCGCGGCACATTGCAAAGAATATGGTTGCGGCGGGTATCGCCGATGAGGTGTTGGTGCAGATATCATACGCCATAGGTATAGCGCAGCCGCTCTCGGTATTCATCGACACCTGCGGCACGTCGCATGTGAAGTTGAGCGACGGCGAGATAGCAGAGCGAGTGTCGCGTCTGTTCGACCTGCGCCCTGCAAGCATTATCAGGGAGTTCGGTCTCAAGAACCCTATTTTCGAGGCGACGGCGGCCTACGGACACTTCGGTCGCAGACCATACAGGCAGACGGTGGAGATGCTGCGCGGAGGTGTGCGGACACGCGAGGAGGTCGAGTTCTTCGGCTGGGAGAGGCTCGATGCCGTAGATATGCTCAAGAGAGAGTTTTCGTTGTAGTAGATTACCTCTTTTAATCAATTATTCGCCGCCCCTGCCCCACCCCTTGGGGGCGGCGCAGCACCTCAAAGAGGTGCATAAAACAAGAGATTAGCAGTATTCTGCTAATCTCTTACTATTATATATGTATATTGCCGTTTCGCTTTTCTCTTTCCGGTGCCGTTTGCCTTTGCCGCTCTACTTGTTAAGCATAGCCTTCACCTCGCGGCAGACCGTTTCGCCGTTGTATCCGAACTTCTCATCAAGCACCTTGTATGGTGCCGAATATCCGAAGTGGTTAAGGCCGTGTATGGTACCGCCGGCACCCACAAGCGGGAGAAGCGTTACGGCCAGACCCGACGTAAGACCATAGCGCGCAATGCCTTCGGGCAATATGCTCTCCTGATAGGATTTGGGCTGGTCGCGGAACAGACCCTCGCTCGGCACACTCACCACACGCACGTTGATTCCCTCCTGCTTCAGAAGTGCGGCCCCGTCGACGAGCGTCGAAACCTCCGACCCCGAAGCAATCATAACAACCGCAGGCTTGGCCGCATCGACAACAGTATAGGCGCCCTTCAGCAGTTGCATGGCTTCTTCGCGGCGGTTGTACCCGAGAGCCGGCAGACTCTTTATATTCTGTCGCGAGAGAATCAGGGCCACAGGGCGATGCTCCTCGACGGCTATTTTCCATGCAGCAACGGTCTCCTCGCCGTCGGCAGGACGCAGAACGACCATCGACCTCTCGCCGTGATGGTTGTGCAGATGCTCCATAAGACGTATTTGCGCCTCCTGCTCGACAGGTTGATGCGTGGGACCGTCCTCGCCTACGCGGAACGAATCGTGTGTCCATATATATATGACATGCAGGCGCATAAGTGCCGAGAGACGTATCGCGGGCTTCATATAGTCCGAGAAGACGAAGAATGTACCGCAGGCGGGCAACACTCCTCCGTGCAGCGCCATGCCGTTCATAATACAGGCCATCGTCAGTTCCGAGACGCCTGCCTGAAGGAACCTGCCGCTGAAATCGCCGCGCGTCATGGCCTTTGTCTTTTTAAGAAAGCCGTCTGTCTTGTCCGAGTTGCTCAAATCGGCCGAGGCGACAATCATATTCTCTATCTTTCCGGCAAAGTATCCGAGCATGGCCGATGATGCTGCGCGCGTAGCCGAATCGGGTTTAATCTCAATGGAGCCGTAATCGAGGTCCGGCAGTTCTCCCGAGAGGAAGGTGTCGAGTTTACGTGCCGCCTCGCGGTTTTCGTCGCGCCACTTCGCCTCCTCCTCGCGGCGGCGGCGTATGATGCCGCGCAGTTCCTCGCGACGGGCATTGTAAATCTCTGTACTCTCGCGGAAAATACGGAAGGGGTCGTCGGACTCACCGCCAAGGTTGTTTACCGTCGCGGCATAGTCGGCACCCGCAGCCGATAGAGGTTGTCCGTGAGTTGACACCTTATTCTCGAAACTGCTGCCATCGGCAGCCACTGCCCCTTTGCCCATAACCGTATGCCCGATGATAAGCGTCGGACGTTCACGCTCGGCGATGGCCGTATCGAGCGCTGTGCGTATCTGTTCCACGTCGTTGCCGTCTATTTCGGTAACGGCCCATCCCCACGCACGGTATTTCATCGCCACATCCTCGGTATCCACTTCGTCCACGTGTGTCGATAACTGGACATTGTTGGCGTCGTAGAACATGATGACGTTGTGCAGACCCAGATTGCCTGCTATACGTCCCACGCCTTGCGACACCTCCTCCTGGACGGCTCCGTCCGAGATATAGATGTAGGTCTTGTGCTGGAGCCACTCACCGAAACGTGCTGCAAGGAAACGCTCGGCAATGGCAGCGCCCACACCCATAGCATGACCCTGCCCCAACGGACCCGATGCATTTTCTATGCCGTGCAGAACATCGACTTCGGGATGCCCGGGCGTGATGCTGCCCCATTGACGGAACGAGCGAAGGTCATCGAGCGTATAACACCCTGCCAGAGTCAGTACCGAGTAGAGCATCGGCGACATATGACCCGGGTCGAGGAAGAAACGGTCCCGGAACGGATAGCGCATATCGTCGGGGTCGTAACGCAGGTACTCCGTAAAGAGTACGTTTACGAAATCGGCACCTCCCATAGCCCCTCCCGGATGCCCTGATGAGGCACGCTCGACCATAGATGCCGCCAATATGCGGATATTGTCCGCTGCTCGTTTAAGTTTGGTTTTGTCTGCTTTCATATTTGTCGGATACGTTTATGCAAAATCGGTTTTTCGCTCGCCTCGATGAGTTTCACACCCGAAGCGGGTATACGGTATACAAAGATACTCTTTTTTCCTAAACAACCTGTTTCAGCGGCGAAGAAAGATTGTGTTCGCTCTTTTGCCGCGCATAGTCGAGCGTTACGGTAAAACTGCGCTTGCCTGACGAAGGCACCTCGAACATCGTATCGGTCATTATACGCTCGCAAATCGAGCGCAGACCGCGCGCACCGAGTTTGAACTCCAATGCCTTGTCTACAATGTAGTCCAGCACCTCCGGCTCGAACTCCAGACGCACGCCGTCCATCTCGAACAGACGCTGATACTGACGTATAACGGCATTTTTAGGCTCGGTAAGTATCGAGCGCAGAGCATCGCGCGAGAGGGCGTCCATGTGCGTCAGCACCGGCAGACGTCCCACGAGTTCGGGTATTAGACCGAAGGACTTAACATCCTGCGGCATAACGTATTGCATAAGGTTGTTGCGGTCTACGGTACTCATGCTCTGACGGCCGAAGCCCAGCGCACGGGTATTGAGACGCTGCGCTATCCTCTTCTCGATACCGTCGAATGCGCCTCCGCAGATAAAGAGTATATTTTTGGTGTTTACGCGTATGAACTCCTGCTCGGGGTGCTTGCGGCCACCCTTGGGCGGCACATTCACCACCGTACCCTCGAGGAGTTTGAGCAGTGCCTGCTGCACACCCTCGCCCGACACGTCGCGCGTGATGCTCGGGTTGTCGTTTTTGCGTGCAATCTTGTCTATCTCGTCGATGAAAACTATACCCTTCTCCGCCGCTTCGAGATTGTAGTCGGCAACCTGAAGCAGACGCGAGAGAATACTCTCCACATCCTCACCGACATAACCGGCTTCGGTCAGCACCGTAGCATCAACTATCGTGAAGGGGACTTTCAGCAGACGCGCTATGGTACGGGCTATAAGTGTCTTGCCCGTGCCGGTGGGACCGATGAGAAGTATATTGGATTTGTCTATCTCGACATCGTCCCTCCCCGACTCGTTGCACAGCAGACGCTTGTAGTGGTTGTAGACGGCTACCGAGATAAAGCGTTTAGCCCTCTCCTGTCCTATGACGTAACTGTCCAAAAACTCCTTTATCTGTACCGGCCGCAACAATTCGTCCATCGTGTGCGGCGGCGAGAAGGTGTTTTTCCCGTGCTGTCCGGCTTTACGCTCTTCGGCGATGATACCGCTCTGGACAAGCATACGGTAACCCTCGGTAATGCAGTTGTTGCATATATTGAGACGGTGGTCGCCGCTGGTCAGAAGCAACTCCACGTCGGTACGGCGTGCGCCGCAGAAACCGCAGCACTCCTTTTCGGAGTGTCCGTCCTTGTTGTTCTTATTGTTTTTGTTGTCAGCCATTGTTGCGTTTGGTTAAGACGGTATCGATAAGTCCGTATCCGCGTGCCTCCTCGGCCGAAAACCAGTGGTCGCGGTCTGCATCGCGTTCAATCTGCTCTATCGGAACGCCAGTATGCTCCGAGAGTATGAGATAGAGTTCGTGTTTTATACGGATTATCTCGCGCGCCGTGATTTCGATATCCGATGCCTGTCCGTGCGCACCGCCCAACGGCTGGTGTATCATCACTCTCGAGTGCGGCAGCGCCGAGCGTTTGCCGGCAGCGCCGGCAGCCAGCAGTACGGCACCCATCGAGGCTGCCATGCCGGTGCAGATGGTGGCAACGTCGCAGTTCACAAGTTGCATAGTGTCGTATATGCCGAGTCCTGCCGAGACCACACCGCCCGGAGAGTTGATGTAAATCTGTATATCCTTCTCTGCGTCGGCCGATTCCAGAAAAAGCAACTGGGCCTGTATGATGTTGGCCACGTCATCGTCTATGGGCGCGCCCATAAATATTATGCGGTCCATCATCAGACGCGAAAAGACATCCATCGTGGCTATGTTGAGTTGGCGCTCCTCGATAATCGTAGGCGAGACGTATGCCGCGCGAACCGATGCGGCGTAGTCATGCAGCACCATACTGTTGATGCCGCAATATCCGTGTGCGTACTTTTCAAACCTGTTGTCCATAATTACTCTCTTTTTGATTCAAAGTCTTGGCGCTATGCTTCACCTCATTGCGGTGCCGCGCCATTACAAAAAACAAACTCTGCACGTCGGTTGCAAAAACCGCTCCCGCAGAGTTTGAAGAGTTTGTTTTTCCTACTTAAAAACCTAAATCGTCTTGGCCAATGCCGCGAAATCTTCTGCGGAGATAACCTTTTCTGCAACCTTTATTTTCGACTTGACGCTCTCGACGACTTTCTGTTCGTAGAGTTTTTCGTAAATCTTTTGCGACTGCTGTTTGTCGTCCAAAAGACGTTTGGCGAAGTTCTCTACCATCTCTGCGGGTGCCGACGGCATACCGTACTGCACGAACTGCGCTGCAGCGAACTTGCGAGCCTCCTCGGCAGCCTCTTCGGTCGTAACATTCAGACCCTCGCTCTGTATAAAGTGCTTCTGGAGGTAGTTCCATGAGAACATCTTTACGAACTGGTCGAAATCCTTTTCGATATCTTCCTTCGAGAACTTACCCTCGTTGATGACATAGAGCCAGCGCTTGAGGAACTCTGTCGGCATCTCCAGAGCGGCCTTCTCCAGAAGATAGTCGCGCAACTGGAGGGTAAAGAGATAGTCGCTCTCGCGTGCGAGTTCTGCGCTTATCTCCTCATCCACGAACTTGTCCAGGCCTGCCGCATCGGTAATATTGCCCTCGGGGAACGCCATTTTGAAGAACTCGTCGTTAAGTTCAGGATTGGCGAACTTGCGTATCTTGGTTATCTCGAGCGTGAAGTTCGGGTCGATACCTTCAAGTTCCTCCTCCTTGAGATGGAGAGCCGCAGCGCGCTGCGTGGGGTTTTTGTAAAGTTCGTTTACATTGACGGCAGTCTTGTAGCCGACCTTCTTGCCGATGAAGGGCTTGCGCTCCTCATCGCTCATGGAGATAAGACCAACATAAGCATCTTCGGAGTGAATGGTGCCGTTGTCGAGCGTTACGCTCAGAGCCTCGTCCCTGGTAACCTTGTCGGCGTCGGCCATATGACCGTAGCGACGCAGCCAGTTGTCCAGGTAGTCGTTGTGCATCTTCTTGTCTATCTTGATTTTGTTGTATACGACCTTGTCTTTTGCCGTGAGTTCGAGGTTTACCTCTGGCGCCTCGCCTATCTCGAAGACAAACTCGAACTCGGTGCCGTTGTCGAAGTCGAAATCGCCCTGCTCGTCCGATGGTATCACATCGCCTACATAGTCTATCTTCTGCTCGGCCAGATAATTGAATGCCGATTCGGATGCTATGCGATACGACTGTTCGGCAAGCACACCTTTGCCGTACATCTTCTTGACAATGCCCATAGGCACCATACCCGGACGGAAACCGGGAATATTGGCTTTGCGGCGGTAGTCGCGCAAGACCTTGTCGACGCTCTGACCGTAGTCCGAGGCATCGACCGTAACACGAATCAGAGATGCGTGTCCTTCTCTTTGTTCTCTAACAACTTTCATATTTGGTTTTTTGCTTTGTAATCCTGTTTCGGAGCGCAAAGATAACAAATTTAATTCGGATAATACAAAATATTCACAATTATAATGTACCTTTGCCTCTGTATTATGAGGAGTAAATTTACGGTTGCTGTTTTTATGCTGCTTGCAGCCGGTTGCGGCAGTACGGGCGGCAGAGCCTCTTCGGCTGCCGGTGTGCCGGAGCAGACTTCAGACCCTGTATATTACACATACAGGGTCAAGGCGGTCTATCCCCATGCTGTGGACAGTTATACGCAGGGATTGCAATATGCCGACGGATATATGTGGGAGGGTACGGGCATGAAAGGCGAGTCGCGTCTGCTGCGAACCGACCTTCAGTCCGGCGTTAGCGAGGTGATATATGCTCTGCCGAGTCGATTTTTCGGTGAGGGTATAGCGCTGCTTGGCGACAGGATATACCAACTCACATGGGAGGAGGGTACAGCCTTTGTCTACGACCGCAGTACGCTGCGCAAAACCGGCGAACTCTACTATAACGGTGAGGGTTGGGGTCTGGCGACGGACGGCGGGAAACTATATATGACCGACGGTACGAACCATATATATCGTCTTAATCCTGACACTTTTGAGCGTGAGGGGACGATATCGGTTACGCTTAAGGGGCAGCCGGTGCATTATCTCAACGAGATAGAGTGGATTGATGGTCATATCTGGGCCAATGTATACCTTACCGATACGATTGTGATAATCGACCCCTCGACGGGTCGGGTTACCGGAGTGATAGACCTTGGCGGTCTGTTGCCGAAGGAGGAGTATACGCCGCAGACCGATGTGCTTAACGGGATAGCATACGATGCTGACGGAAAACGCATATTCGTTACAGGTAAGAATTGGAGTGGGCTTTTTGAAATAGAGATTGTTGAGCGTTGATAAAAAAAGATATACAAAGACTGCTTGAAGAGAGGATTCTCTTGTTGGACGGTGCCTTTGGCACGATGATACAGCGTCTTGCCCTTGAGGAGAATGATTTTCGCGGCGAGCGTTTTGCGGCACATCCCCGACCGCTTAAGGGGTGTAATGATGTGCTTGTTCTTACGCGCCCCGATGTCGTTGCACAGATACACAGAGCCTATCTCGATGCGGGTGCCGATATAATCAGCACCGACAGTTTTAATGCCAATGCGCTCTCGATGAGAGACTACGGGCTTTCTTCATACGCTCGCGAGATAGCGCGAGCCTCAGCCGTGCTGGCCCGCGAGGCTGCCGACGAGTATACGGCGCTCAACCCCGCAAAGCCGCGTCTTGTCGCAGGCTCCGTCGGACCTACGAACAAAACATCGTCGATACCGTCGGATATGGAGCATCCCGAGCGTCGTGAGACGACCTTCGACGAACTTGTGAGGGTCTGCAAAGAGCAGATTTCAGGTCTTGTCGAGGGTGGTGCGGATATAATCCTTATCGAGACGGTATTCGATACGCTTAACGCCAAAGCGGCTCTCTATGCCGCCGCAGAGGTGGGAGAGGAGCGTGGTATGGAATTGCCGATAATGCTTTCGGGAACGCCGGCCGATGCTGCGGGACGTATGCTCTCGGGGCAGAGCATCGAGGCTTTCTATACATCCGTTTCGCACGCTCCGCTGCTCTCGATAGGTTTCAACTGCGCCTTTGGTGCCGAAAAGATGCTCCCCTTCTTGGAGCGTATGGCGGATATATCGGAATTTCCGGTGTCGGCTCACCCCAATGCCGGTCTTCCGAATATTGACGGCGGTTATGATGTTCAGCCGGAGATGTTTGCCGCTGCCGTCGAGACATATCTGCAAAAGGGTCTTGTCAATATCATCGGCGGCTGCTGCGGAACGACGCCGGAGCATATAGCACTTCTTGCGCCGCTCGCGGAGCGCTACTCGCCGCGTCCGCTGCCGGAGAGGAACCGTATAACACGTCTCAGCGGTCTTGATGAGTTGCAGATAACGCCCCGCATCAACTTCGTCAATATAGGCGAGCGCACCAATGTCGCAGGCTCTGCGCGCTTTGCGCGTATGATTCGCGAGGGCGATATGGAGGGTGCCGTTGCCGTAGCGCGTGCGCAGGTCGATGCCGGAGCGCAGATTGTAGACGTCTGTATGGATGACGGAATGATAGATGGCGGTGCGGCTATGGAGCGTTTCCTTACGCTTTTGGGCGGCGAGCCGGAGATAGCCCGTGTGCCGGTGATGATAGACTCCTCGTCGTGGGAGACCATAGAGCGCGGACTGAAGGTCGTGCAGGGCAAGTGCATCGTCAATTCCGTATCGCTCAAGGATGGCGAGGCGGTACTGCTTGAAAAGGCGCGTGCCATACGACGCTACGGCGCTGCTGTAGTGGTGATGCTCTTTGACGAGCGTGGACAGGCGACAAGTTTCGGGCGAAAGACGGAGATTGCGCGCAGGGCATACGACCTGCTTGTCGGAGACGGCTTTCCGGCTGAGGATATAGTCTTCGACCCCAATATATTGGCTGTGGCAACGGGCATCGGGGGCGACGACCTCTATGCACGTGCATATATCGACGCCGTGCGGTGGATAAAGGAGAATCTGCCGCAGGTCAAGGTGTCGGGCGGTGTCAGCAACCTCTCGTTTGCCTTCAGGGGTAACAATGCCGTGCGCGAGGCGATGCACTCGGTCTTTCTGCACCACGCCATCGCTGCGGGAATGGATATGGGCATAGTCAATCCGCAGATGCTGGCGCCATACGAACTTATAGACCCCGAACTGAGGGTGCGTGCCGAAGATTTGATATTGGCGCGAAGGGAGGATGCCGCCGAGCGTCTTGCAGAGTATGCGCAAAGGCTCTCGTCGGAGGAGGGCCGCAGCGCCTCGCCGCAGGCAAAGTGGCGCAGTGCGCCGCTCGCCGAGCGTATTGGATATGCCATGCAGAGGGGTATTGCCGACTATATTGAGGAGGATATCGCCGAGGCTTTGCAGAGTGTCGGCAAACATACCGAGATTATAGATACGATACTTATGCCCGCTATGGAGCATATCGGAGTGCTGTTCGGCGAGGGGAAGATGTTCCTGCCGCAGGTGATAAAGAGCGCTTCGGTAATGAAACGCGCCATAGCCGTTCTCACACCGCTTATGCAGAGCGAGGGTGAGAGTGAGAGGGCAAAGGGTGCGACTGTTGTCCTTGCCACTGTCAAGGGCGACGTACACGACATTGGAAAGAATATCGTTGCGGTGATTGCCGCCTGCAACGGCTTCGAGGTTGCGGACCTCGGCGTCTCGGTCGATGCCGGGAGGATTGTGGATGAGGCTGTCGCGAGGGGTGCTGCCGCGATATGCCTCAGCGGTCTTATAACCCCGTCGCTCGAGGAGATGCGGCGCGTATGCATACTCGCGCAAAAACGGGGTCTGCGCATACCTGTCATCGTCGGCGGTGCAGCGACGTCGGAACTGTATACGGCGGTGAAGATGGCGCCGCTCTATTCGGGTGTTGTCGTCTGTGCGCGCAATGCAGGTGACAACACCCGTCTGCTGTCGCGTCTGACGAATGCCGGCGGCGAGCGCGAGAGCGAAGAGATAAAGAGTCGTCAAAAGGCTTTGCGCGAGGCATTTGAAAGAGGTGCTTCCAATAATCTCCTGCCGCTTGAGGAGTGCCGCAGAGCGCGCCGAAAAAAGGATGCGTCGATGGTTGCGGTACCGCTAAGGAGTGGACGGATACTCTTCGACAACGTGTCGGCCGTCGATGTGGAGCCGTATATAGACTGGAATTTCTTCTTCAGTTCGTGGGAGGTCAAGGGTCGCTGGCCCGCGATTTTGGAGGACCCCGAGCGCGGCGGCGAGGCAAGAAAGATATATGACGATGCGCAGCGTATGCTGAACGAGATTAAGGAGCGCGGTCTTTTGCGTCTGAGCGGCGTTGCGGGTATCTATCCTGCCGTGAGTCGCGGCGACGATATCGTCGTTAAGACGGAGAAGGGGGAGTATGTGCTGCCTATGCTGCGCAACCAGAGTGCCGGCGAAAGGAATCTCTCGCTCGCCGACTTTATACTCGATGAGGGGTGCGGACAGACAGACTTCGTGGGTTGTTTTGCCCTTACGGCCGGCATAGGTCTCGGCACGCTGTGCGAGAGACTCCGAGCCGAGGGTCGCGACTACGATGCGGTAACGGCCAAACTTGTGGCGGACCGCCTTGCGGAGGCCTTTGCTGAATATATGCACCTCGAGGTGCGTCGCCGCATATGGGGATATGAGAGCGGTCCTGAACCCTCACTCGGCGATATACTGCACGAGAACTATCGCGGACGAAGAATGGCCTTCGGCTATCCCGCCGCGCCGGACCATTCGCTAAAGCGCGAGGTATTCGATATTCTCGGTGCGGAGCAGTCGACGGGAATGCGCCTCGGTGAGAACTATATGATTGAACCCGGTGAATCTCTGTGCGGACTCTTTTTCGCTGACGGAGAGTACTTCTCCGTCGGCAGGATTGACTGTGGACAACTTGAGGATTATGCCGCCAGACGCGGCAAGACCCCTGACGAGGTGCGAAAGATAATACCGCACAATATTGCAGAATAGATAGTAAAGGGATGAAAATTAAAGAGATAATACTCAAGGCCGAAGCGGAGCATCGATGCCGCTTCTCGTGCGAGATGCTGCCGCCGCTCAAGGGGGACGGTACGGAGGGTGTCTTTGCCGCCGTTGATAATATTATCGACTATGACCCTGCGTGGATTGACATCACCTTTCACCGTGAAGTCTCTTTCGAGCGTATAAATGCGGACGGGGTGAGGGAGTGCCACTCGCTGCGCCGCCGCCCGGGTACGGTGGGAATATCGGCTGCGATACACGCGCGCTACGGAGTGGAGGTCGTGCCGCATCTTATATGCGGAGGTCTGTCGCGGTACGATATCGAGGATGCCCTGATAGATATGGATTTTTTGGGTCTTCACAACGTGCTGGCTCTGCGCGGAGACAAGTCGCCCGCCGAGGAGCGTTTTGTCCCGCACCTGCAGGGCCACGCCTGCGCCGCAGACCTCGTAAGGCAGATTATGGATATGAACCGAGGCATATTTGTGGACGGACAGGTAGACAACTGCCGACAAACCGATTTCTCGGCAGGTGTGGCAGGCTATCCCGAGACACACGCTGACGCACTCTCGCCCGAGGATGATATAAGAAACCTGAAAAAGAAGGTCGATGCCGGAGCGGAGTATATCATTACCCAACTCTTCTTCGACAACGGATGCTACTTCGATTTCTGCCGCCGCTGCCGTGAGGCCGGTATAGATGTGCCGATAGTGGCGGGAATAAAACCGCTCTCTACGGTCAAACACCTTGAGATACTGCCTTCGGTCTTCGGCACGAGGCTTCCCGATGCTCTTGTGGGTGAGGTGCAGCGATATGCCGACGACCCTGCTGCGGTAAGGCAGATAGGCACCGAGTGGAGCATTGCGCAGTGCCGTGAACTGAAAGAGGCCGGAGTGCCGGTGCTGCACCTGTATACCATGAGCCGTACCGACCAGATTTCGGATATATTGAAAGCCTTGTTTTAATGATAACTGACGGCGGCACAATCGTAGTCGTATGCCGCTGCCGAAAATAGAGAACTGAAAGAGTATGACACCTGTCGAATTTCGCCGTCATCTGCACGCCGACCCCGAACTGTCGTTTGAGGAGCATCGCACGGCGCGTTTCATAACAGCCGCACTTGAGGCTGAAGGCATAGAGTGCCGCACGGTGGCAGGCACGGGGGTGCTTGCCATAATCGAGGGGGTGCAGGAGCCGCACAAGGCTGTCGTCCTGCGTGCCGACACAGACGCTCTGCCGATAAACGAGCAGACGGAGTGCGAGTGGCGTTCACGCAATGAGGGTGTGATGCACGCCTGCGGACACGATGTGCATGCCGCGACGCTCTTCGGCGTTTTGCAGCGTATAAAGTATTGCGGCGCCTTGCCCTGGACGGTTATAGCGTTGTTTCAGCCCGGCGAGGAGTGCAACCCCGGAGGGGCGTTGAAAGTCCTTTCGGAGAATCCCTTTGCCGGTTATGATGTGAGGGCAGTCATAGCGCAGCACGTCGAGCCGAATATGGCTGTCGGGTGTTTCGGCTTCTGTGCCGGAAAGTTTATGGCTGCCAACGATGAACTGCGTTTCACGGTGTGCGGCAAGGGCGGTCATGCCGCCATGCGTCCGTCGCTCAAAGACCCTGTGCAGGCGGCAGCGGAACTTATAACGGAGTTGCTCTCGTTCAATGGCAGCGACAGCGTCGTGTCGATAGGACGTGTGCAGGCCGACGGCGCCACCAATGTCATCCCGGACAGCGTGTACCTCGAGGGTACTATGCGCACCTTCGATGAGGAGTTGCGGCGCACGATAAAGAGCGGTATAGCCGATGTCGCGGCACGCATAGATGCACGCTGCGGAACTTCGACTTCGATAGATATAAATGAGGGATATCCGTGCGTGGTGAACGACCTGCGGCTGACGGATATTGCACGGGAACTTGCCGCAGAGCGCTTCGCGGCTGCCGAACTGCCGCCGAGGGCCACATCCGAGGATTTCGGCCGCTTCTGCCATATATACCCTTCGCTTTTGTACCGCTCGGGTGCAGGCGTGAACTCAGGCGGTACGCATACACCATATTTCAACCCCGACGAGCAGGCAGTAAACGTCGATGTCGATTTTATGTATATGCTTGCCGAAAAAGTTATAGCGGCAAAATTTTAGACAGTTACAGAATTTTTGATGGTAAAGAGAGGTCGCAGAACCGTTACGGCAGAGGAGCGCGCATCGTTTATTATGTGTCTGCTGCGTGAACAACCCGAGAGGAGTTTCACGTTGCGGCAGGTCGCTTCGGCTTCGGGCGGCGACTACGGTGATGGTGTACGCACGACAGGTGTAATACTCAAACAACTTGCAGCACAGGGTCTTGTAGAGAGAGTGAGCCGCAAATATCGTCTTGCGCGGCGTCATCAACCTGTATATACGGGGTGCCTTGTCGCCCGTCAGTCGGGTACGCTTGCCATTGTCAGAGAGGACGGAAAGATAATCAATATCTCGCAGCAGAACTGCCATACGGCTCTCGAGGGCGACAGGGTAGAGGTAATCCTCCTTCGCCGCACGGGCAGCGGAGGTCTCGACGGCGAGGTGCGGCGTGTCGTCGAGCGCAGCGGCAGGCTCTGCACGGGAACAACCGAGGCAATTACCTCTCGCACGATAAAGGTACGTACCGACAGCCGGCGCATGCCTCCATATATATGCCTCTCGCGGGCTGAGCATCCGTCGCTTGCGGCAGGCAAAAGGGTAACGGTGAGTATAGTGCGGTGGGACGACGAGAGCCGTCTTCCCGACGGCCGTCTGATAGAGGTGCTTGGAGACGAGGGGGAAAATGATGCCGAGATGCACTCCATAATGGCCGAATACGGATTGCCGTACCGCTTCGATGAGGCTGTGGAGAGGGAGGCAAGCCGGATAGCGGGGCGAATAACAAAGGAGGAGTATGCCTCGCGACGCGATATGCGTGCGGTGCCTACGTTCACGATAGACCCCGACGATGCCAAGGATTTCGACGATGCGCTGTCGCTGCGCGCGGCAGGTGAAGGCTTGTGGGAGGTAGGTGTACATATAGCCGACGTATCGTATTACGTCCGCCCGGGTTCGCTTTTGGACAAGGAGGCTCGCGAGAGGGGAACATCGGTCTATTTAGTGGACCGCACGGTGCCGATGCTGCCCGAGTCGCTGTCCAACGGACTATGCTCGCTGCGGCCCGGCGAAGAGAAACTCTGTTTCTCGGCCATATTTACTATGGATGAGAACCTTAAACTGCACGATGAGTGGTTCGGCCGCACGGTGATACGCTCCGGCCGCCGCTTCACATACGCCGATGCGCAGAGGGTGATAGAGACGGGCAAGGGCGATATGAGTGATGAGATTGCCGTTCTGAACCGCCTGGCAAAAGCCCTGCGACGCGAACGCATACGCGGCGGCGCACTTATATACGAGCGGCGTGAGGCTAAGTTCGACCTCGATGACAAGGGGCGCCCGACAGGTATAAGTTTCAAGGAGGCCACCGATGCCAATCACCTTATAGAGGAGTTCATGCTTTTGGCGAACAGGCAGGTGGCGCGCTACTGCTCACGCACGCGCGGCGGACGTCAGCGTACGATGGTATACCGTATACACGACAAACCCGACAGCGATAAGTTGGAAAAGTTCCGCTCGTTCATACGCCGCTACGGCCTGCAGTTCAAAGCCGAGAGCGGCAAGGATGTAACGCGCGAGATAAACGGAATACTCTCGCAGACAAAGGGTCGTCCCGAGGAGAATACCGTCTCGATGCTGGCTATACGCTCTATGGCCAAAGCCGAGTATTCGACCGGCAATATAGGTCATTACGGCTTGGCATTCAAGTATTACACGCATTTCACATCACCCATAAGACGCTATCCTGATATTCTTGTGCATCGTCTGCTGGCGCACTATCTTGACGGCGGACGCCCTGCCGATGCCGATGAACTGGAAAAGATGTGCCGTGAGGCGTCGGAGCGCGAGACGGCCGCAGCCGAAGCAGAACGCGCATCAATAAAGTATAAGATGGCCGAGTATATGAGTGCGCGTCAGCATAATATCTTCGACGGGCATATCTCCGGCCTGACGGATTGGGGAATGTATGTCGAATTGGAGAACTCCATAATAGAGGGTACGGTGCATCTTCGCGATATGGAGGATGACTACTACTGGTTCGACTACCGCAGCCAAACGGTATACGGACGCTCGTCCGGTCGTACATTTACTCTCGGGGACAGCGTTAAGGTTAGGGTGCGAAGCACCGACCTCAGACGCAGAACGATTGAATTTGAATTTGTTTAACTATGAAAGAGAGCGATATAATCCGAAAATCCATCTCCGGCGACGCGCTTACGCTCGAGGAGGCTATGGTACTCTACGCAATGCCTGTGGCACGACTGGCATATGCCGCAGATATTCTGCGCAGACAAATGGTGGAGGACGAAAATGTTGTAACCTGGCAGATAGACCGCAATGTAAACATAACGAATGTCTGCATCTCGGGCTGCCGCTTCTGCAACTTCCACTGCAAGCCGCACGATACGGAACACGCATTTATAACCTCAATCGAGGAGTATTGCGAGAAGATAGATGTTATGCTCGCCCTTGGCGGCGACCAACTTCTTTTGCAGGGTGGTCTGCATCCGTCGCTCGGTATAGAGTATTATGAGGGTCTGTTTTCGGAACTTAAACGCCGCTATCCTGACCTGCGGCTGAATGCTCTCGGAGCGCCCGAGGTGTCGCATATAGCACGCATCAGCGGTATCACTGTGCGTCAGACGCTCGAGCGTCTTGCGGCGGCAGGTCTCGACTCTCTGCCCGGAGCCGGTGCCGAGATTCTTTCGGATGATGTCAGGAGGCGCATATCGCCGGCAAAACCCTCGGCGCAGGAGTGGGTCGAGGTTATGCACGAGGCTCATCTGATAAATCTGCCCACGACGGCCACGATGATGTACGGTCATATCGAGACGCCGCGTCAGAGAGTGGAACATCTTCTGCGTATACGCGACTTGCAGGCACGCTGTCCCGAAGGACATTACGGTTTCACGGCATTTATACCCTGGGTATTCCGCTCTGCGGGGACGCAACTCGAATCCGAGTGCGCCATACCGCCATTCTCGCCTCTCGAATATATACGCATAGTGGCCGTCAGCCGTCTGCTGCTCAATAATATACGCAATATTCAGGCGTCGTGGCTCACGGTAGGCAAAGAGACCGCGCAGGCAGCCCTTCATGCCGGAGCCAACGATATGGGTTCGATAATGATAGAGGAGAATGTACTCTCGTCGGCGGGTGCGCACAACAGATTCGATGCCGAGGGCATACAGCAGGCTATACGCGAAGCCGGCTTCACGCCACGACTGCGCGACCAACTCTATCGCCCCCGCGAGTATCGTCCGCAGGGTGCGTAGGAAACAGTTGTTTTTTTCTTTGAATTTTTTAATTAAATCAATTTTTTGCGCCGCCCCCGAGGGGGACAGGGACGGCGCAGCACCTCGCAGCACCTCGCAGAGGTGCAATTCAATAATAACCCCTTACTCGTTTTTGAAAACAAGTTCACCGTCTTGGAAATCGATATGGATGGTGTGTTCGCGGTCGATTTCTCCGGCAAGGATACGCTTCGACAACTCGTTTATTATGCTGCGCTGGACGAGGCGCTTGACGGGACGGGCGCCGTACAACGGGTCGTACCCCTCGGCTGCAAGACGGTCGCGCACGGCAGGCGTGTACTCCAGTTTGAGACCCTGACTGTAAAGCATGCGCTGCACCTCTTTCAGACGCATATCGACTATGCTGGCGATATCCTCGCGTGTGAGAGGTTCAAACATCACTATCTCATCGACACGGTTCAGAAATTCGGGTTTGAGGGTGCGTTTAAGCAACTCCGTAACCTCGTTCTTTGTGCGTTCGACAACCTCTCTGTCGGCATTGACGCCGTCGAAGGCTTTTGAGAAATTATCACGTATGATATGCGAACCGAGATTCGACGTCATTATTATAATCGTATTGCGGAAATCCGCCGTGCGACCCTTGTTATCCGTCAGACGCCCGTCGTCGAGTACCTGAAGCAATATGTTGAAGACATCGGGATGCGCCTTTTCAATCTCGTCCAGCAACACCACCGAGTATGGTTTGCGCCTTACGGCCTCGGTGAGTTGTCCACCCTCGTCGTAGCCGACATATCCCGGGGGCGCTCCGACGAGCCGCGATACGCTGTGCCGTTCCTGATACTCGCTCATATCTATGCGTGTAATCATATTGTCGTCGTTGAACAGAAACTCCGCAAGCGCTTTGGCCAACTCGGTCTTGCCTACACCCGTCGTGCCTAAAAATATGAACGACCCTATGGGGCGTCGGGCATCATTAAGCCCTGCGCGCGAGCGTCGCACGGCATCTGCTACGGCCGCTATGGCCTCGTGCTGACCCACGACACGGCGGTGGAGTTCGCTCTCGAGATTGAGAAGTTTCTCGCGCTCCGAGGCTAACATACGCTGTACCGGTATGCCTGTCCAACGCGATACCACCTCGGCGATATCCTGCGCATCGACCTCCTCTTTTATCATAGGCGCCGAGGCGTCGTCTATGCCTGCACGCAGTTCGTCGATACGCTTCTGTGCCTCGACGATACGTCCGTAGCGTATCTCGGCCACACGTCCGTAATCGCCCTGACGTTCGGCCTGCTGCGCCTCTATCTTCAGCCGCTCGATAAGGTCTTTGCTCTCCTGTATGCTGCTGAGACGGTCGCGTTCCGACTGCCATCTGGCACGCAGTTCACGGTCTTTGCGCTGCAACTCGTCGAGTTCTTCGCCAAGCACAGCCATACGCGACTTGTCGTTCTCACGGCGTATGGCCTCGCGCTCAATCTCTATCTGACGTATGCGTCTCTCGAGAGAGTCTATCTCCTCGGGTACGGAGTTCATTTCCAGACGCAGACGCGATGCCGCCTCATCGACAAGGTCTATGGCCTTGTCGGGCAGAAAACGCGAAGTGATATATCGGTGCGACAACTCAACTGCCGCCACGATAGCCTCATCCTTGATACGCACGCGGTGATGATTCTCGTAACGCTCTTTAAGACCGCGCAGAATGGATACCGCATCGGCTGTGGACGGCTCATCGACCATAACCTTCTGGAAACGGCGTTCGAGGGCTTTGTCCTGCTCGAAATATCTTTGATATTCGTCGAGTGTCGTTGCGCCTATGGTACGCAGTTCGCCGCGTGCGAGAGCGGGTTTGAGGATATTGGCCGCATCCATCGCACCGCCCGATTTGCCGGCACCCACAAGCGTGTGTATCTCGTCGATGAAGAGCAGTATCTCGCCGTCGCGCTCGACAACCTCGCGCACTACGGCCTTGAGCCGCTCCTCGAACTCTCCCTGATACTTGGCACCTGCTATGAGCGCACCCATATCGAGTGAGTATACCGATTTGGACTTGAGGTTTTCGGGTACATCGCCATCCACTATGCGGTGTGCGATACCCTCGGCTATTGCCGTCTTGCCGACACCTGCCTCGCCTACGAGTATAGGGTTGTTCTTGGTGCGGCGCGACAGTATTTGCAGCACGCGGCGTATCTCCTCGTCGCGGCCTATCACGGGGTCGAGTTTGCCCGAGCGTGCCATCTCATTGAGATTTACGGCATAGCGGTTGAGCGCCTCGGTTTGTGATGATTGTGTTGCTGTGGAAGTGTTCATAATCTGTTCTCCTTTTGCTTTTTGCTCTTTGAGAGGACAAAATGCCTGCCATGCCGCTCGGAGATGACAATATGTCGATAGTGAATGACAAAGCGTCGTAAATTATGCTTTTACGGCAGAGGCGGAATGACAACAGACGACAAAGTGTCGCAAAGATGAAACCTTGTTTTCACGGGCAAAGCCATTTTTAACCTCTCGTTAATCTGTCGACCTTAATAACATGACATTTTCTGTCGCGAAGATAACGCTTCGGGGTTTTGTTGCCCTTTTTTCGGTTGCGGCTCTTGATTTGTGGCACAGGAATTGTCTATATTTGTGTCAGCTGCGTCGAAAACTGCACGGCGCAGTGAGGTTTCTTCATTTATTTAAGTTTGGGTTAGTAGTTTGGAGGAACTATCCTCCGGGGCAGCAGGCAATCGCGAGATTCCCTGCTGTTTTTTATATGCACCTCTTTGAGGTGCTGCGCCGCCCCCGAGGGGGGCAGGGGCGGCGCAAAAGACGCGGTATGTAATAAGCGGCGCGCGCATCGCAAAGCGATGCATATATCGCAAGACGACACACGCTTTTTCTCTTGTGTTTCATAATCAATTTCTCGCCGTGCATTATATTTGCTGTTGCATTATCGGCAGGCCGCAGAGCCGGATGTAAAGGCTGTAAAAAAGAGTTAATCATCTCAAAACATATTAATATTATTATTTTTT
>JAFLRT010000050.1 GCA_022511295.1 Alistipes sp.
TGCATATCAGGGAGCGAAATATTTTTCATACAACGGGGTTATTTTAGACGATTTGCGCAAAGCGTCTGAACAATGTAATGGTGAAGATACGAATACTATTGAATATTAAACAATGATAAACAAAATAACGACAGTAAAACTTATCGCGGCGGCCTGTCTGCTGGCAAATGCCTTTACAGCCGCAGCCGCAGAGCCGAGAACCGAGGTCCTGCTCGAAAAGGGATGGCGGTTTACACGCGAAGACAATCCCGGTTTCAGTGCGCCGCAATATAACGACAAAGGCTGGCAGAGCGTTACTGTGCCGCACGACTGGGCTATATACGGACCCTTCGGCATAAACAACGATATGCAATCCACAGCCATACTCCAGGACGGGCAGACCGAGGCTATGGAGCATGCCGGACGTACCGGAGGTCTTCCGTTTGTCGGTACGGGGTGGTACAGATTACGTTTCGAGGTACCGGATTTCTACGAGGGCAAGCGTGCAGAACTGCTCTTCGACGGCGCAATGAGCCATGCACACATATATATCAACGGCCACGAAGTCGGATACTGGCCATACGGTTACAACTCATTCAGAATAGATATAACTCCATACATCACAACCGGTGAAAATCTCCTTGCGGTACGGTTGGAGAATCTGCCTGAGTCGTCGAGGTGGTATCCCGGAGCAGGTTTGTATCGCAATGTGCATCTGATTGTTACTCAGCAGACACATATACCTCTGTGGGGTATGCAGATAACTGCAGACAGAATCGGAGACGGATATGCCGAGGTATCGGTACGCACACCGGCCGCTCTCGCAGAAGGCTCCTCTTTCACCGGCTGCGAACTGCGCACCTGCATAACCGCTCCCGACGGCACTACGGTCGCAAGCGGCACGCTCACCGGCGGCAAATATGATGAGAGAACCTTCGTACAACGCTTCGTGGTAGAGAATCCGGAACTGTGGAGTCCCGATACACCTGCATTATACACCCTTACGGCTGAACTCTATGAGGACGGCGTGCTGCGCGACCGTTGTCGGGAGTGTTTCGGCATAAGGACGGTGGAGGTTGTTCCCGACAAGGGATTTCTTCTCAACGGCAAGCCGGTCAAATTTCACGGCGTATGCAACCATCACGACCTCGGACCTTTGGGTGCAGCCGTAAACGAGGCGGCGATAAGGTATCGCATAGCCCTTCTCAAGGATATGGGTTGCAACGCCATACGAACCTCGCACAATATGCCGTCGCCCGAACTGGTGAAAATATGCGATGAGATGGGAATGATGCTTATGGCGGAATCTCTCGACGAATGGCGCGCCCCAAAGGTGAAAAACGGATATAACCTCCTCTATGATGAGTGGGTGGAGCGCGATATGACGAATCTTGTACTCCACTACCGCAACCATCCGAGTGTAGTGATGTGGTGCATAGGCAATGAGGTGTCGGAGCAGTGGCACGAGGTCGGAACGGGTGCGAAAATCGCTCATCGTCTGCAAGCGATATGCCACAGAGAAGACCCTACACGTCCCGTAACGCTCGGCATGGATGCACCCGATGCCGTAACATCCAACAATATGGCGGCGGTGGTCGATATCCCCGGGTTCAACTACCGTCCGTTCAAGTACGATGAGAACTACCGCAAACTGCCGCAGCGCGTAATTCTCGGCAGCGAGACGGCATCGACACTCTCGTCGCGCGGAGTATACAAATTCCCCGTCGAGCGACGGCAGATGATGAAATACGATGACCATCAGGCATCGTCCTATGACGTGGAGCATTGCGGCTGGTCGAATCTGCCCGAAGATGACTTTATATGGCACGACGACCGTGAATATTGTATGGGCGAGTTCGTCTGGACAGGATTCGACTATCTGGGAGAGCCTACACCCTACTACTCCGACTGGCCGAGCCACTCGTCGCTGTTCGGCATTATAGACCTCGCGTCGCTGCCCAAAGACCGATACTGGCTCTACCGCAGCCACTGGAATCCCGACGCCGAGACACTCCATATACTACCCCACTGGACTTGGCCCGGACGCGAAGGCGAAACAACACCTGTCTTCGTATATACCAACTACCCCTCGGCTGAGCTATTCGTAAACGGCAAGAGTCAGGGTGTACGCACAAAGGATATGACGGTAACCATAGAGAACAGCGCAGACTCGCTCTCAACGGCGACATTCAAACGCCAGCAGAGATACCGCCTTATGTGGAACGATGTGCGTTATGAGCCGGGGACGCTGCGTGTGGTGGCATACGACGCCGACGGCAACCCGACAGCCGAGAAGGAGGTTCGCACCGCAGGGCGCCCGTACAGCATAGTTCTCAAGACCGACAGAACAAATCTGACGGCAGACGGTCGCGACCTGGCCTTTGTAACCGTATCGGTCGTGGATAAAGATGGCAATCCGTGTCCTTCGGCAGACAACGAGATAACATTCAAGGTCAAGGGATGCGGCGTATATCGTGCTGGAGCCAACGGCAATCCCGCCTCGCTCGAATCGTTCCAGCGGCCGCAGATGAAGTTGTTCAGCGGAATGATGACGGTTTTGATAGGTTCCACCGAAGATGAGGGAGAGATAGTCGTCGAGGCGTCGGCTCGCGGATTGAAGAAGTGTGTTCTGAAACTGCAAAGCAGCAAATAGACAAATATACCTCTCGCATTGGCATCGGCATCGGAACTGGCGCATGTCCGTAAAGCGTAAGAACAAGGAGATGCAAAAACTAAAATGATTCTGAAAGAGTTAGGTTATTAACGACCTGCACGAATTTACAACAACAAAGAGAGATAATGACCGCTTCTTTGAGGCGGTCATTATTCATACCCCGCCGGCACGGCTGTTCACGCTCCGGGTGCCGTAAGTTTGTCATGCCGACTGCCATTGTGTCAGTCGAAAAACCTCCTATGTCAGCAAAAATATGACTTTTTTTGTCAAATAGAGGACGAAATCCTTTTGGTATAGCGTTTGCTCAACCTTATGCCAAACTGCAATAACAACATTAAAACAGAAAAATAATAACAACAAATAATCAAATTACAACTATGGGAAAGATTATCGGAATCGACTTAGGAACGACCAACTCATGTGTGGCAGTTATGGAGGGCAGCGAGCCTGTCGTAATACCCAACTCGGAGGGTCATCGTACAACACCTTCAGTGGTGGCATTCACCGACAACAATGAACGCAAAGTGGGCGACCCCGCAAAGCGTCAGGCTATAACGAACCCCAAGCGCACAGTATTCTCAATCAAGCGTTTCATGGGTGAGACCTACGACAAGGTAAGCGCAGAAATCAACCGCGCACCATACGCTATCGTGCGCGGCGACAACAATACGCCGCGAGTAGATATCGACGGTCGCAAATATACCCCGCAGGAGATATCGGCCATAACACTTCAGAAGATGAAGAAGACCGCCGAAGACTATCTCGGTCAGGAGGTTACGGAAGCCGTCATCACCGTACCCGCATACTTCTCGGACTCGCAGCGTCAGGCCACCAAAGAGGCCGGCGAGATTGCAGGTCTCAACGTGCGACGCATCATCAACGAGCCGACGGCAGCAGCCCTCGCTTACGGTCTGGACAAAAAGAACAACGATATGAAGATTGCCGTTTACGACCTCGGCGGCGGTACTTTCGACATCTCGATTCTCGAACTTGGCGACGGCGTATTCGAGGTTAAATCGACAAACGGCGATACACATCTCGGCGGCGATGACTTCGACCACGTGCTTATCGACTATATGGCCGAGGCATTCAAGGCTGAACACAACGTAGACCTGCGTCAGGACCCTATGGCGCTCCAGCGTCTGAAGGAGGCGGCAGAGAAGGCCAAAATCGAACTGTCATCTTCGATGGAGAGCGAAATCAACCTCCCGTACATCATGCCTATCAACGGCATACCGCAGCACCTCGTGATGAAACTCACGCGCTCGAAGTTCGAGCAGTTGTGCGACCACCTCATACAGAAGACCATCGAGCCTTGCCGCATAGCCCTGCGCGATGCAGGTCTAAGCGCAAGCCAGATAGACGAAGTTATTCTCGTGGGCGGCTCTACGCGTATACCTGCAATTCAGCAAATCGTGGAGAAGTTCTTCGGCAAGACGCCAAACAAGAGCGTCAATCCCGACGAAGTGGTCGCTATCGGCGCAGCAATTCAGGGCGGTGTGCTGACGGGCGAAGTGAAGGATGTCCTTCTGCTTGACGTAACGCCTCTCTCGCTCGGCATCGAGACCCTCGGCGGTGTCTTCACCAAACTTATCGAGGCAAACACAACTATCCCGACGCGCAAGAGCGAAGTATTCTCGACGGCTGCCGACAATCAGCCCTCGGTGGAGATAAACGTATGTCAGGGTGAGCGTCCGCTGGCTCGCGACAACAAATCCATCGGTCGTTTCCACCTCGACGGCATACCCGCAGCACCGCGCGGCGTACCGCAGATTGAGGTTACATTCGATATCGACGCCAACGGTATCCTTAACGTCTCGGCAAAGGACAAAGGCACCGGCAAGGAGCAGAAGATACGTATCGAGGCCTCGAGCGGTCTTACCGAGCAGGAGATACAGCGTATGCGCGACGAGGCAAAGGCTAACGAGGAGAAAGATAAGGCCGAGAAGGAGCGTATAGAGAAGATTAACGCAGCCGACTCCAATATCTTCGCAACCGAGAAGCAACTCAAGGAGTACGGCGACAAGTTGCCCGCAGACAAACGTTCTGCCATTGAAGGCGCGCTGTCGAAGTTGAAGGAGGCCCACAAGAACGCCGATGTAGCGGCTATCGACACGGCAATCAACGAGTTGAATGCGGCATGGCAGGCAGCATCGCAGGATATCTACGCACAGCAGCAGGCTCAGCAGGCACAGGGCGGTGCGCAGCAGGGTCCGACGGGCAATGCCGGCGGCAACAACGGCAACAACGGCGGCAGCCAACCCGAAGATGTAGAGTTCGAGGAGGTAAAATAAATCCGCGAACAGCCCAAAGACAGCAATAGCAAATCAGCGTGTAACCAATTGAGTTACACGCTGATTTTTTTGGCGTAATTTTTATTACACCCATCATTTGTCTATTGCCGGCTTGTCATTACATCGTTCCGAGTGCCTTGAACATCTCCAGCATCACATCGTTCGGGTCCGCAACAACAGGTGTCTTGGAGAGCATCACTCGCGCAATTTTTACCCCGTCATCGGATTTTGTTATCTGCTGAATGTATGGCTGTCCGTATTTTGGCCATACGAGTTCCATCTTGTCATAACTATCCAACATATCCATAAAAATAACACTGCAACGCTCCGACGCAGAACCGCAATCCCTGGCTGCCGTTACCTTTATCCTGTTCTCACTACCGTCAATAGTAACCACATTTTTCTCGAAGTCAAGAATACACACCTTAATCTCCGGCATAGGAAGCGTCATATCTTTAGACAAAATCGCATGATTCTCATACGACACATAGCGTGGTGTCGAAAGTATAACAATTGATTGGATATACATTTTACCGCTGAAATTAAGCGGATTAAGATTTTGTGCCACGACCGCAAAACAAGCGAGGCACAATACTGCTGTTAAAATTGACTTTTTCATAATTCCTTACTTTTTTTTCAGCAAAAGTAGCAGGCGCTTCGGCAAAAAGGCGGCAAAAGGTATATTTTTTCACAATTCGTCATATCGGTATATGCAAATGGCGATGCTATCTATAAGCATCGCCATTTGCATAGATTTCATTGCAGTTGCAGATTATTACTGTCCGTTCAGACAATCGAGATAGATGTGATATAATTTACCTTTCAACAAATCCTCGTCGATTCCTAACATCTCATACTCCTCTTTCCATATTTCTTCCCACTCGATTTTCGACGACACGTAATCATTATCTTTCCGTTTCTCATCATTGCAAAAACTAATATATAATAGTTTAGCATCTATGCCGACTTCTTCGCAAAACTGAATAAATGCAAACCGATTGGCTAACTGATAACAATCACTATTTATCCACTCCTTGCTTTCATCGCTTTTAAGCCAACTAATAGTTTCCGTGAATGCTTTTTTTATTATACTTCTATTCGGTGAATCTGCTTTGGCGTTGCAGGATTGATGTGCCTCTTTTTTACTAGCTTTTGCCTCCACGAAATACCACGTATCGCCTATTCTAAAGATACCATCCCAATTCATTGCATTGCCGCTTTGTGGCCAATATTTTTTCCATTCAGTCTCTATTTTTTCGTAATCTTCACGGTCTCTGAAGCACTCTATTTTTTTCCACTCGCCGTCACCGGAAGATTTATTGTCGCTGTTAAAAGGATAGTCAAGCCATTCGACCGAGGCATCTTCTTCTGCACCGACGGCATTGCGAATATGTTTGTTTAAGAGATTTCTGTGATGTCCGAGAAAGCGCATAAGTTGAAATTCGCTTCCGTAACCTAATCCCATTTGAGCCATAGTTTTTTTAGATTTAGTTGTTATACATTTTATCCATTTTGGCGATTGTTTCGCCGAGTTTTTTGCGCAGAGAGAGAGGTTCAAGTACCTCAACAGACGGTCCGAATGACAATATATCCTGTCTTAAATCGAAGTCGTCAGGACAGGTATATAACGAAAATACCGCATACTCGCCGTCACTCTCCTCCTCTCTCTGCGTATGGTGCAGCGGCAGCGTACGAAAATACTTCGCCTGGCGTTCCTCTACACGCAGAAGAACCTGCTCCGCATTGCTGTCGTTATATACGTAAGGTCCGTAATTATCCGAGATTCGTGTCAGAGTATCGTAAGCGGCAGACATTGTGAATTTCTCGTCGCCCTCCGAGACCTTCTGCATACGGTCAAGTGCAAACACACGAAGTTCGTTACAGTCGCGTTTCATTGCATAGAGATACCATCGGCGTTTATACTGACGCAGTGCATACGGTTCAAGTATAAAGTCGTGAGCCGAGGAGGATACGAAACTGCGGTAATTGACAAAAATAACCTTTGAATCGCGCATGGCTCTGATAATAGTGAGCAGGTGCCGCTGTCCTGAAGGCACCTGCTCGAAAGATATGCGCTCCTTGAGATTGCGGCTCTCGGTCAGCGCACTGTTCAGCGACATCGCATCGAGCATCCACTCACGGATACCGTTGCCGCTCAAATCCTCCGGATTGGCGACATAGTACTTGTTGGTGCTTCGGTCGCACTTAATCTCGATACCGAATATCAAGACAATGGCATTTATATGATTTTTCAGCGTTCGAGGGGCGAGGTTCGTGCCATCTTCGTTTATAACGCTGCGCTGCCATGCGTCCTGCAACTCTTTGAGAGTCATTCTGCGGTTGCGGAGATTCTCCACAAGCCAAACATAGGTGTTGAAATAGTTATAAGCCATATTTTGTAAAGTTAAATAATCATTTTTTAATGTATCTCATCCGCTGCTTTCGTTTCTCTTATCTCTTTTCGCTTCAGCCACAAAAATACAGCATACTTCGGCTTAATTCCGGCCGAAGCTGTTTAATATTACGAATATTTGCAAAAAAATATTTGAAAGGCTAAAAATTCATCACCTCGTCGATGCCGAACTCGCGGTACTGCGACTGCAACTCCTCGTTCCTGTCGGACAAAACCAGCAACTTATCACCCTCAAGCAACTCCGCATTGCCCCTCGGCACAAAGTAATCGCCGTCGCGGCATACCATAACCACAAGCGTATTGTCCGGAAGCGTCAAATCGCTCAGCAGGCTGCCGTTCTCAAGCATCTGGGCATTGACCTCGACCTCGGTGAAGGCCGATTTCATCCTGTCCTGAAGCGCATCGCCGAACGATGACTCGCGCTCCTCATAGGCCAAACCCAACAGGTTCGCCATACCGCTCACAGTCGTTCCCTGAATCACAAGCGACATAATCGTTACCAGAAAGACAACATTAAAGAGCAACTCCGCACCCTCGATATGCGCCACAAGCGGATAGGTCGCAAAGATAATAGGTACAGCACCGCGAAGACCGACCCACGATATATACAATCTCGCCCTGAAGGTAAACTTGCGGAACGGCAGCAGGCAGGTCATAACAGAGGCCGGACGCGCCACAAGCATCATAAAGACGCCTACAAGACCTCCCAGAATCAGCACCTTGGGGTCCAACAGTTTCTGCACATCGACAAGCAGCCCCAGCGTAAGGAACATTATAATCTGAAAGAGCCACGTAAAACTGTCGAAGAAGGTTGTCAGCGTGCGTTTGTGCGAGAGTTTATTATTGCCCACGACCAGACCGGCGATATATACGGCCAAATATCCGTTGCCGTGCGCCATAGATGTAAACGAGAATATCAAAAAGAGACTCGCCAGAAGCAGCACGGAGTAGAGAGACGGATTGTTGAGACCTATACGATTGATAACCCATACGGTACCGCGTCCGAATCCGTAGCCCAGCATTACGCCGACAATCATCTGCACGAAGAACATTCCTATACTGCTTCCGAGCGAGAGGGTCGGCGCGCCGGATGCGCCCGAAGTAACTATATCTATAAGCAGCAGCGTAAGGATATATGCGATAGGGTCGTTACTGCCGCTCTCAAGTTCGAGCAGCGGTCGCAGATTCTCGCGCAGGCCCTGTTTCTTTGTACGCAGGATGGAGAATACCGAGGCCGAATCGGTAGAGGACATCGTTGCGGCAAGCAGCAGCGCCATCGGGAACGATATCATTATACCTACATACGGTGCTGCCAACCAGACGAAACCGCCGACAAGAAAGGCTGTCATAACAACGCCGACAGTAGCCAATATGACACCGGGCGCCATCACGGGACGCACCTCGGTGAACTTGGTATCCATACCGCCCGAAAAAAGTATGACACAGAGGGCTATCATACCTATTGTCTGCGTCGCCTCGGCCGAATCGAAGGATATGATATCGTATCCGAAGAGCATACCCACGCCCAAAAAGAGGAGCAGCGCGGGGGCGCCGAAACGATAGGCGACCTTTCCTGCCAACACCGAAATAATCAGCAGTATGGCTCCCAAAAGCAGATAGTATTCTATTCCGTCCATTCAGTAAAAAGCATATTAAAACCGGCAGCAGCCACCGACAAGAGTATTACTGCGCTATAAATTCATAGGTTATCGTTCCGCTCTGTCTTACAGGGGCGGCATTATTGATATCGAAAGCAGACCTGCGGGCGTATTGCAGCGCTTGCTCTTTCATGCACTCGTCGTCGGTGCCCGAAACGACTTTGGCGGCAACAACCTTGCCTGTGCGGTCCAATTCGGCCGATACAACAACCCTACCGCTACCCTGACACTTATACGAGGGGCGAGGCAGGGAGGTATCGTGGCGTACCGGATTTTCGAAAGAGTAAGAGACCGTAACGCGACCGGAGACCTTTTGCGAGCCGGAGTTATCGTCGCCGCTCTTATTCTCGTCGGCAGCTCTTTTCGATGATGCCTCTATCTCACGCAGCCTTCGCTCGTATTCGGTGCGATTATTCTCCGCAGCCTCGGCAATCCGCTCGGCACTGGCATTCAACTCACTCACATTCGTACCCCTGTCATCTTTCAGATCGTTGTCATCCAGAGCATTGTTCGATGCGAGGTTGCGCACCTTCTCCGAACTCCACTGCTGTTCCTGCTCCTTTTCCTGCATCAGCCGTTCATTCTCCTCCTTAAGTTGCTCGAGTTTCTCGTCGAGGGCGGCAAGAGTCTCCAAGTCGATGACAATGGAATCGTTGCGAGGTGAACTGTTCACGGTAATACGGCCAGCAACAAAAACGATGCACACCAAAAGATAGACAATCACCAGCACCAGCAGACCCCGACGGTGGTCATAGGTCCACGTTCCGATATCGGTCGGACGGTCGTCGAAAGGCAGACGCAGACGTCCCTGCGAGCGGCGCGGCGCGTCGTTCTTCGACGAGGGTCTTTCTCTCCCTTGTGTACTGTTTAGAGGCTGCTTATTCATTTATTAGGGCAAAATTACTACTTTTATACAAAAAATGACTATCTTTATGCGCAAATTTCAAAACAGACAAACATGTCAAGCAAACAACACACGCTTAATAGCCCTATAACATTTACAGGCAAAGGACTCCACACCGGAGTAAATGTAACAATGACCGTGAATCCTGCCGAGGCCGGACACGGAATAGTTTTCCGCCGCACGGATATCGAGGGAGCGCCTTCGGTGCCGGCATTGTGCGATTTCGTTGTAGACACCTCGCGCGGAACGACTTTAGCCAAAGGCGATGCTCGTGTAAGCACCGTAGAACATCTTATGTCAGCCCTCTGGACTATGGGCGTGGACAACGCTTTGGTAGATATAAACGCACCCGAGACCCCTATAATGGATGGCTCGGCACGCGAATATGCCGCAGCAATACGCGAGGTCGGCATCGTCGAGCAGGATGCTGAGCGCGAATACTATCAGGTTGCCGAAAAGCAGGTATATACCATTCCCGAAAAGGGTGTTGCGATAGTAATATATCCCGATGACGAGTTCTCGGTATCGGTACACATAGACTACAACTCCAAGGTTATCGGCAATCAGTATGCCACTTTCGTTCCGGGCGACGACTATGCCGAGAAGATTGCACCCTGCCGCACATTCGTATTTCTGCACGAACTGGAGCCGCTGTTCAAGAACAACCTCATAAAGGGCGGCGATTTGGACAACGCCATCGTGGTTGTGGACAGTCAGGTCTCCGACGAGCAACTCGAGCATCTGAAAGAGGTCTTCAACAAACAGGATATAGAGATTACAGGCGGATATATCAACAACCTTGAGTTGAGAGC
>JAFLRT010000051.1 GCA_022511295.1 Alistipes sp.
ACCTACCCAGTCGCCGAAACTCTCGGGATAGGTATCGGTTTTGTAAGAATTCAGAGTACCGCTCATATTTTTAAGAAGGTAGTTCTGATTCTCGGTAGCGGTAAGACCCCAGTGCGCGGGAGCAAAACTCAGGTTGTAATCCTCGTCGGCGTGCATCACCTTATAGGGCTTCACAGCATCCTCTGCAATCTTAAAGTCCACACGCGCAGCGGCACGCTCGACATAGATTGTAATTGCGGGGCTGCTCTTCGCCTCGGCTGCCGTAGGATAGATAAAATCTTTAATCTCGGTCGCAACGCGGAAATCACCGCTTCCGTCAAAGTAACCCGAGTTAGACATAAAGAAGTAGTTAGTAGGCTTCTCGGCCCCTTCCACTTCAACGCTGATTGTGAATGTATTCTCTACGATTTTGCTGACATCGCTCTTGTTCTTTGAGGTGAGGTCAGTTTTCCAATCCTCGTCGTAGTTCAGGAAAGCGATAGCGTGGAAAGGTTCGCCCGGACGAATCATCTGTATAGGTACGACCTCTGCGTCGTTCCACTCCAACTTGCTCTCGATATCGTTGTTTTTGTCCTCATCAGGAGTGTTGGTGTACTCTTTCTGGTCGTAGTAGCCTACCGGGGTTCCATTCTGGTCGTAGAAGACGATAAGAAGGTTGTGAACGCTGTTCTCATCTGTCGTTCCGTCCTCGAATACCGTATCGTTGGTGTTGGCAGCACGTGTGCTGCTCAAACCGGAGGTAGGGTTGGAGTTGGAAATCTTGATGTGGGCATACACCGTCTGGTACTTTCCTGTCGTACCGCCTGGTGTGCCGGTGTCTGTCGTTTCGTCTGTCGCACATCCGATGAACAGTGCTGTCATCAGCAACATTGCTGAAATAAAGTAGTTTCTCATAACCTATAAAATTTTTTTGTTCTTTTTATCTAATCCTAATTATTACTGTCGGGTTCGCCTGTTATGCACCCCCTCAATTGTTATTCAGCCCCCTGCTGCTCGAGTTCGCCCCTGACGTCATTGAGACTTTTGAGGGCGTCGGCTGCTTCGGGAATGGTTTCAGCCGCCTTCTCATACAGTTCTGCCGCCGTGTCGAAGTCGCTGTTGAGCAGTGCATAGATACCTCTTGCGTAAGTTGCAGCATCGCTGTCTCCTGCCTTGGCCAGATACTTTTTGGCATTGGTCAAATCACCTCTGCGCATAGCCGAATTGGCTGCATTGAGGTTGGCCGTCTCGTCGGAAGGATACATACGCACAGCAGTCTCGAAAACCTCGTCATACTCCTCGCTGCCCTCGTCAAGTGTCTGTGCCAGAACGTACATCTCGTTCAGCGAGAGTTTCTGCGGTGCCGTCTCCATCATCCGGCGTATATCTTCAACGTCGTTGAACAGCCTTATAGTATATTCGATGGTGTAATCGGAGTGTCGCAGACCCGGGTAAACCGTTGCCAGCAGGAAACGATACTCCTCGGGGTAACGCGACTTCAGACGCCACTCTCTCGGGTCGGGTTCGAGCGAGGTATCGTTGATAATGGCCAGAATCTCATCACGATGCTCCAGCGCACTGTTCTCGACATACTCACGCAGACCATCCCAATCCTCGGGTTCGTAGTCTGTCTCGATGAAACCTTCGGGGAAGCGGTAAAGATTCTGCACATACTGCTTGAGCGTTGCCGTTCGTCCCTTTGCCAGACGCGTGTTGTTGCTCCAGGGGCTTTCGGGCGATGCGTAACCCTTGATTGTTATGCGTTTTACGGTTACATCGGCATCGTTGCGTACAGAGTCTATCGTGCCGATGATTTTCATAAGTTCCGTCGGGTTCTTGCGATATTCGGGATATATCTCCGTGCGGTTCACGGGGAAATCTATATATGCACGACCCGAAAGTTCACGCATCTTCTCGAGTTCGGCCTCCGGCTTCACGTAGTGGAACGCGGGGAGAGCCGAAATCTCGCGCCAGCCTCCGAAAGGAGCATCCTCCTCGTCGATGAGGGTGCGGCAACAACCGTAGTCGCAGCGACGCATATAGAGTTGTGCGCCGTTCATCCACGCCTCATATGGCACCGTCTGCGCATACTCAAGCATCTCGGGACGCTGCTTGTAGCGGAATGAGGTCTCGTCCTCGCCGCCCAGAGGCTTGCCGTAACGCATATACTGTATATATCTTATACGGCTGTAAAGACCGACAGATGCGAACTCCAGTGAGTCGGCGCCGTTTCTCAACACGGGTGTAAAGACCGTAACCCGGTCGCCCTTGAGGTTTACATCCTTGAGGTTGTAATCCATATCTATCGAGAAGAGGGCGTCGTTGCGCTTTACGTCGAGGTTGCTCACCGGAAGACCGCATACCGTAGCATCGCTGCCGGTAACGCGCTGTATGGATAACTGCTGTGCAACAGCAGTGGCAGTGGACATGAGAGCCTGAACCGCCAGAAACAGAAAAATATGCTTTGTTCTCATAACGAATTATCTTAGAATACGTAAACCAAATTGACGGCTGCTTTTGTGGGACCTACATAGTGATGGTCGCCGCTGCCCGCCTTCTTGCGGCACTCCGTACATTCGAATCTGTCGAACTGCGTGTAAACATACCCCACGCCTATCTCGAATTCAAGGTTGAGATGACGGCTGAGCGGCAGGGCGTAACCGTATGCTATGCCGGCACCGATGCCCCAGCCCTCGATGAAGTTGTCGGTCAGAACCGAGAGGTTAGAACCGAGAAAGTTGATGTTGTTGCGGATATTTCCGGTATTGTACTGTCCGCCCATAAGGTGCAGACCAAGGAAATGCTTTGCGAAGTAGTCGCAGAACCAGTAGCGCACTTCGGGCTGCACAAGCCAATGCTTCCATTTGTGCTGTTGTATTGTCCACTGGTTGTATTCACCTGTAACGTCCAAAGACCAATGCGGTTTGAGACCGAACTCTATACCTACGTTGGGCGAGAGCGCCACGTCGGCAAGTATGTTTGTCTTAATCGACACATCCTGACTCTTTGCGGGAGCATAAATTCCGACTGCAAGAATCAGTAACAAAAGTAATTTTCTCATATACCTAATCAAGCGCGTACAATACGCTAAACTCACTATTTCGGATGACAAAAATAATATGTTTTTTTATCAATACCAAAAAATAATATAAAGTTGTTCGCGTGCTTTTATATTGTAACTGCCGCCATCCCCTGTTGATTGTTAATAATTAATAATAAGGAGCATTCACCCGTCGCTGTAAGGACACGCTCCCTATACGCACGACAAATACGGTCGTGCGGCTATATATATACGTAAATGGCGGCTGAATATTATATACCTTTATATATTATATAAGGTATCGTTATTCTATGCCGAGGTCTGCGAGGATTGATGCGGCTTGAGGCAGACCCGCATCTTTTGCAGCCTTGAACCGGTCGATTGCCTCGTCGCGGTTTCCGGTGCGCAGCGCATAGACACCTCTCGCATAAAGTGCTTCGGGGCTGTCGCCGGCCTTCGAGAGATAGACTTCGGCGGCTTTGTTGTCGCCTCGGCGCATAAACGCGCAGGCAGCATTGAGGTTGGCCGTCTCGTCATCGGGACAGACTCTTGCGGCGGTCTCCCACAACTGCGCCTCCTCGGCCGAGCCGCGCTCCAGCGATGATGCCGCGATGAAGAACTCGTGCAAATTGAGATTGTCCGGGCTGGTGCGCATAATATCTAAAATCTCCTGCGGGTCGTCATACGGACGAACCAAATATGTAATCGAGTAATCGGTATGCCTCAGCGTGGGGTATATCACATCGTGCAGATAGTTGTATGACTCCGGGTATCTCGACCTTATCATCCACTCTTTGGTATCGAAATCACGATTGTTGTCTATTATCTCAAGAATATCATCGCGGTGGTCTATATCCGTCTTCATAACGGCTGCGCGCAGTCCCTCCCAATCCTCCGGTTCGTACTCGGTAATCATCTTCACGCCGCGTGAACTGTATAACGACTCTATATAATCCTTTACGGCCTGCGTACGTTCGCGTGCGATTTTCATATTGTTGTCATAACGGCCGTCGGGCGAGGCGAAACCCTTAATCCATATAGACTCAATCTTCACATCGCCGTCATTGGCAAGCCTCTCTATAAGGTCGCTTATGCGTTTCAACTCTGCGCGGTTGCTTCCAAAGTCGGTATCGATTGTCGTCAGTGATGCCGGAAAGGCTATGTCGGCACGTCCGCCTACGGTTCTCCACTTAGGCTGTGCGGCGACGGGCGCTGCATATATGAGTTCTGGATAGAAGTTATCCGTGCTGCCTCCGAGTGCTGCGCGCTCCACGCTTGCGACACGCTTGCAACAGTTGTAGTCGCTCCTGTTCATAACCACAGTCGCGCCATCCATCCAATCCTCGAAGATGATTACGGTATGATAATTTACCTTCGACGGCTGATGTTTGCCTGCACGCAGCCGAATCTCGTCCAAACCCGAGAGCATCCTGTCGCCCTCGTTGCGCAGATAGGAGAAGTAGCGTCTGCGTCCGTATATGGCTACTGACGGCATCTTTGCCGATTGCATCTCTTTTACAATCAGCGGCGTAAGCAGTACGGCACGGCGGCTCTTAACTTGCAGGCTGTCGATATCAACAATCATATCCACCGAGAGATAACCGCCGTTACGCTCGGTGCGGAATGCTCTGACCTTGACACCCTCGCCGATGTCTTGCGCCCCTGCTGCCAGGATGCAGATGAGAGTTGCAATCGATGTCAGAATCACTCTTTTCATAACTCCTTGCCGTATTGTATGTTAAAACCGTATAATGTGTATTAAAACAGATAAACCAGATTTATCGCTGCCTTTGTCGGACCTGCATAGTGGTGCGGTCTGTTATGCTCGACCATCTGACCGCATCCGGCACACCGGAACTTGTCGTAGCGCGAATATGCGTAACCAAGACCTATCTCCGCCTCGATATTCCAGTGCCGGTCCAGAATCCACGCATAGCCGTAACTTATGCCGCCGCCGGCAAACCATCCGTGATAACGGGTGTCGCCTATGTTTCTGAAGTCGGTGCCGGTATAGTTGCCGTCGCCGTCCCAGCCCGGAAAACTAACCTTGCCCTTGAACCCTGCAAGGTTATACTGACCTCCGTGAATATGTACGCCTATGAAATGTCCGTCGTAACGGCCGCAGAACCAGTATCGCGCACCTGGTTGAACAAACCAGTGCTTCCATCTCTTGCCGTCGTTGCGCTCGGTATTGTCAAGAATCCATTTGTTGAGACTTGCCGGAACCTCGAACGTCCACTGGTGCGTTAGCGATAGTTCTACTCCGAGATTGACGTTGAGCAGCGCCGCACCGACAAGATTTGTCTTGACGGCTGCCTGCTGTGCGTATGTACGAAAAACGGAAGTCAGTGCAATTAAAAGAATACTGATTCCCAATTTTAATTTCATACTTTACCCGGTGTAATCGGACTTATCGCCCTGTTTCTGTTTTTTTTTTGCTTCGTATTATTATAGTTGCCTGCGTCCAAATGTTTTGACCCGCTACCATCCGGCTATTTGGGTGTTCATCCACAGCAGACGTGAGGTGTAGGTATCCTTCAGTCGTTTTACGGCATCATTGAAAGAGAGTCTCTCGTCGCCGTTGGGATTTCCCGTACCGTTGATTGACGGCCAGCGCTGATAGTTGCGTGCCTCGGCATCCGAGATATACTCTTGCTGCGCCTCGATATAGTCGGGTATGGTCGTCAGGAACGGATAAAGTTCATTCCAACGGGTTTTGACATCGTGTTTGAACTCCAAATCCTTGCTCAACAAAACATTCCACCAGTTCTGTTCGAACCAAGGGAATTCGCTGTAATAATACGAGAGGTTGTAGTTTATCCAGCTGTTGGCCGTACTCTGTGTAAGTGTCTGATAGTCGAAATCCCACACCGGTCCGGCAATGAGTTTGCCGCCACGATCCTTGTGGAAATATACGCTCTTGGGGTGCAGCACCTCGTGGTTGGCCATCAACTCAAATACAATCCAGAAGTCAATCATCGACTGACGGTCGAGCATCCTGAAGACCTCCGATGAGTCGTCGAGACCCTGTCCGAGTTTCCATACCGCCTCATCAAGACTGTTTACATAGCCCTTGATGTAGTCCCACTGCTCCGAGGTGATGTCCGCTGCATCGGGATACTTCAGATTGACAGGTATATACGACGCGCTGGTATGGAAACGCTTGTCCTCGTCGTAGTTGGTGTCGAACTCGAGCAGATAGCCGCCCGTAATGGCATCGCCCGTGTCCGACGGGCTGAGTTCGGTGATATCCACACGGTTCTTATCCTCCTTAATCTGCTCTGTGAGCAGGTAGAGACCCTGATATTTATCATTGAAGTACAACTCTACATAGCGGTTGCGCGTCGTGTATGCCAGACCCGTGTTCTCGGAGATATGGTATGCCACGCGGTTGCGCATATGCGTGCGGTCCATATAGTTTGCAATCAGACACCAGCGTTTGTGTTTGGGCATATCCATGACCTCCTTCTTGCTCTCGAGTTTTATTGCATATGGCTTCTTCTCCCAACTCCAGGTGCTGTTGCCGCGACCCTTGATTTCGGCGTTCATCTTCTCGAGGTCGGAATAGTCGCCTCCGCCGTCGATTTCGATGGTGCCGGGCGTCCAGTTGTTTTTGTCGATATAATTCTGCGGGACAGTGGTCGTAATGCGCACGACGGGGAAGTAAGGCGTGCTGCGCAGACGCAGCGGCGCATCGGACCTGACACTCGTGGGGGCATGTACAACATATACAAGTTCCGTGTATTTCTTTATATTGCTGTCGGCAGGGCGTTTGTCGCGCAGCGTAAGGCTTATTACGTTCTCCGAAACATATTCGTATGAGTTTATAGAGACGTATTGAGGCTCTTTGCCATCCTCGTCCTGAAGTACAAACTCCGAAGCATCCACCGTAACGCCTGTAATATCGGCTGTAACGGTAAGGGTCTTCTTGTCGCCGTTCGAGAAGGTCAAATCATAGTCCGAGAGCGTAACAATCTCGTGTACAGACGGATTCTGGGTGTCATCATCATCCGGTGCGGGGTTGTCGTCTATGGGGTCGCTGTTACATCCCAATACCAGTAGCGCGGCAAAAGCCGGTATAAATCTTAACAAACGTTTCATAGAGCATAATTTTTAGAGGTTTGCATACACTATTGCAAAGATATAAAAAAAACGATTCAACCGAATCGTATTTTTATAAATTATTTAAGTTATAAATTATTTAAGGTCTTGCCATTGAGGTGCTGCATCAGGTTTCGGACGCTTTTTTGCGTACCGCGCAGGCGACCCTTTTGTTGGAAAAAATAGTGTTTGTTTGCGAAAATTTGCTAAATTTGCCACTCGTTAAGTCATTGCTCCGATGTTGCGCAAGTTTATAGCCGTTATATCTTCCGTCATTCTGCTTTCGGCAGGGTGGCTCGGTGTCGGAGGATTCTCTCTCTTGGTGGCATTTATCCCCTTGTTGTGGCTCAGCGAAAGCTATGACTCTTCACGCCGCAGTTGGTTCGCCGTTATGGGGTGGGCGCTGCTTACGTTTGTGCTGTGGAATGCAACTACGGTATGGTGGATATGGGAAGCGACGTGGGTAGGACCCATTGCTGCAACTCTCGCCTCGTCGATGCTCAACATCACGGCCTTTATGCTCTTCCACACCTTCTCCAAGCGCTGTTCCCGCGTGCTTTCGTATACGGTGCTTGTTGCGGGCTGGATTGCTACCGAATACTGGTACACCGTCGGGGAGTTCTCCTTCCCCTGGCTTATTCTGGGCAACGGCTTCTGCGAGGTGCCATGGTCAGTGCAGTGGTACGAGTATACGGGTGTCTTCGGCGGTTCGCTGTGGGTGTTGCTCTCAAATATATTTATATATGAGGCGTGGAGACGCCGCCGTCGTCCGGTTATTGTCGCGGCTGTGGCAACGGTTATCCTCCCGATAGCGATATCGCTCGTCATATATTTCACCTACGGACGCAGACTCGGAGAGCGTGAGACGATAAAGGTAAGCGTCATTCAGCCCAATGTCGATTGCTATGACAAGTTCAGCGGCACAAGTGCAGAGCAAGTACGCAACCTTCAGCAACTGCTTATGGAGGCTTCTGCCGATGCGGATTTTGTGGTGATGCCCGAAACGGCAATACCGCAGCATATCTATGAAGATGATATCGACAGGTCGGATATCGTAAGGGGCATGTCTGCCATCCTTCGTGCGCGCAACTCCCGTGCGACACTTGTAACGGGCGGCAGTACGTGGGTGAGTTATCCTGATACATACCGCTCCGCTACGGCGCGCTATGACGATTATGTCGGCTCCTATATCGATATATACAACTCGGCTCTCTCCATAAAACCGCAGGGTAAGACCGATATATATCACAAGGGTCGCCTTGTTATCGGAGCCGAGAAGACGCCTCTGCCCAAACTCTTCGAGTTGTTGAGTTTCCTGGTTATAGACCTTGGTGGTACGGTCGGTCAACTCGGTGTGGGTACCGAAGCGAAGGTGTTTACATCGTCCGAGGGTGTCAAGGTCGGACCTGCGATATGTTACGAGGCGATGTACGGCGACTGGTACGGCGGTTTCGTGCGCAAGGGTGCGCGTGCGATGCTTGTCATATCCAATGACGGCTGGTGGGGCGATACTCCGGGCTATAAGCGGCTATTTGCCTTCTGCCGTCTGAGGGCCATAGAGCATCGGCGTGCGATAGCGCGCAGTGCCAATACGGGTATATCCGGATTTATCGACGAGAGAGGCTGCGACGGTCTGAAGATGGGTTGGGACGAGCGCGGCGTGCTTACGGCGGATATAATCCTCAATGACCGGATTACATTCTATACACGTTACGGCGACTACATAGGACGCATAGCGCAATATGTGCTGTTGCTCTCTGTCATGTACTTCATATCGCTTCTCTTCCGCAAACGGCTGGAACGCAAAAAGGGAAAAGAGGATAAAGCGAATGAAGCGGGACGGAGCAGGAACAAAAAACGTAAAAAATAAACCCGCATTAAAATATGAACTACTCTCAAACTCTCGAATTTCTCTACGCGGCCATGCCCTCATTTCAACGTCAGGGGGCCGGTGCCTATAAACCGGGGCTCGAGCGTATAACCGAATTTTGCCGTATAATGGGCAATCCCCAGCGCAACTACTTTGTCGTTCACGTTGCAGGTACCGACGGCAAGGGTTCGGTATCATCAATGCTTGCATCGGTGCTTCAGTCTGCCGGTTATCGCACGGGACTCTTTACTTCGCCGCACCTGCGCGACTTCCGCGAGAGGATAAGGGTAGACGGTGAGGTTATATCCAAGCAGAAGGTCGTGAACTTTGTAGACAAGTACCGTGAGGCGATGCTGGAGTGTTCTCTCTCCTTCTTCGAGATGACGGCTGCTATGGCTTTCGACTTTTTTTCGCAGAGCGATGTGGAGGTAGCCGTTATTGAGACCGGTCTTGGCGGACGTCTCGACGCCACCAATATTGTTACTCCGGTATTGAGCATAATAACCAACGTCGGTCTTGAACATACCGACCTGCTGGGCGATACGCTGCCCGCAATAGCGGCTGAAAAGGCGGGAATAATCAAAAAGAGCATACCTCTTATCGTCGGCGAACGCAATGACGATACTGACGCTGTCTTCGAGCGCCGCGCGGCAGAACTCAAGTCTAAGGTGGTCTATGCCGAGGAGTCCTTCAGACTTCATCAGCACGAGCCGCTGCCCGACGGCAACCGCTTCCGTCTGGAGCGTCTGCGCGACGGATATATGTATAATATAACGATAGATATAGCCGGCGAGTGTCAGCGCTGCAATATAGTTACGGCTTGTGCTGCGGCGGACTTCCTGCACGAGGAGACACCGCTGACTATAAGCCGCCGCGCACTTTTGGACGGATTGCGGCACGTTGCGGCATATACGGGTCTTTGCGGTCGCTGGCAGACGGTGGAGGATGCGCCGCTGACGGTATGCGATACGGGACACACCCCATACGCCTTTGCATATATCGCCTCGCAGATAAGTTCTATGCAGTGTGAGGGGAAGAAGATTGCTGTTCTCGGCTTCTCCAATGACAAAAAGATAGATGAGATATTCGCTCAACTTGAAAAGGCCGACGGTATTGACGAACTTGTTCTTACTCATGCAGATATATCGCGTGCGGCAGATACGGCGCAGTTGCAATCCTGTGCCGAGCGTCACGGATTTGTATGCAGCACGGCGGATAATATCGTCGAGGCTGTCAAGGCGGCACGTGCCAAGGCCGGTGCAGACGGATTTGTCTTCGTCGGCGGCAGCAACTACATCAAGCTCCGCGATATTGGCGCAGCGGTCGGGTTCAACGTGTATTGGGATGGCAACGTCCAGGTGGAAAGCAACGCGCCCTATACCGGCGAGGCCCCTGCATCGACCACAACTACCAGCAGTGCGAAT
>JAFLRT010000052.1 GCA_022511295.1 Alistipes sp.
ATACCATTGATATAAAATATATTCGGGTCTTGCATTTGTTCCGTTGCTCCTCCTTGATTGTTTTGAACAACGACGGTTTGTGCGTTCGCGGTTGCGATAAAGCCTATAACAGCCAATAGGCAAATCAATAACTTTTTCATTTTCTTTAAGTTTCCGGAATTATGTAATGTTTTTGTTTGATTTGTCCTAAGGGAATATGATGATATGCACATAAAAAAAGCGTGGACAAAAATTCAATTATCGCCTTTGAGGTCTTAGGAAACCTTACATCAAATAAATGAATAATGCCCACACCGAATGCGGTGCGAGCGTTAATTCTTTACTCCTGATGTTTATTGAAAGTTCCTAAGTTCCAAAGGTCAGATTAAAGAAAAACGCTTCTTCCGATATGTCTAAAATGTGCGTATCAAATTACGCTAATGTTTCATAGGCTATTGTGTTTATTGTTTGTGCAAATATAGTTATTTTTATTCATTCTGTATTTAATGCAGTCTATTTCTTGAAAATAAACCACACGGCGAGAACAAGGCAGGCGAAGCCTGCGATATGATTCCAGCGCAGGGCCTCATTCTTCATCGCAAACATAACTATGGCGCTGAATACCGTCAGCGATATGGCCTCCTGTATCACCTTAAGTTGCCAGATTGAGAACGGGCCGCCGAACTCTGCGCTGCCTATACGATTGGCCGGTACAAGCAGGCAATACTCAAAAAAGGCGATGCCCCAACTTATTAATACTATTGCGATAAGTCCGAAGCGCTCAAAGCGCGATTTGAACATGATTTGTCCGTACCATGCGAGTGTCATAAGAGCATTGGACAGGACGAGCAACAGGATAGTGTAAATTCCGCGTAACATTTGTTTGGGCTATAAGTCGTTTATTATACTCGGTTTCGGATTATTAAAACAGTTGCTTTAATCGGGCGGTATCAATCTGCGTAAAGTCGTCGATAACGATATCGGCTCCCGTCTGTGCGATAATCTCGCGCTGGAATGATGTCGTGAGTGCCACGACCTTCATACCTGCATTTTGTGCAGCCTCGATACCAGCTTTCGCATCTTCAAAGACCAAACATTCATCCGGAGCATTTCCTAATCGTTTTGCCGCCGTAAGGTAGATTTCAGGGTCGGGCTTGCACCGCGTAACATCATCGCCGCATATGCGCACATCGAAAAAACCTCCTATATGGCAGTGTTCAAGTACGAACTCCACATTCTCAAGGCAGGCCGACGAGCCTACCGCGCAAGTTATACCCTCATTGTTAAGCGCTTCGAGCAGCGGGACAAGTCCCGTATGCGGTTCGATGCTCGCGCTGTACAATTCACGGTATAGTGCCTCTTTCTCGGCTCCCCACTCCCTGAGGCTCTTCACACCGCGCAGGTTATCCGGCATAAGACGGTCGAGAATATCGTCGTTGCCCATGCCGTAGCACTCGGCAATGCGTTCCTGCCAACGCTCGACACCATAGCGGCCGAAGAATATCTCAAAAGTCTTCATATGGACCGGCATATTGTTTACCAACACGCCGTCCATATCGAATATAACACTTTTCAACATTTGTATATCAACTGTTTATGCAATTTATCTCTCGTTGCGCTTTTTGAATATGTTCTTTGGGTGCAGTATATAGTTGCGTGCCGAGTAGAGGGTATTCTCATAAAATCTGTCAGGTCCCACCTCGTCGTAGCACCATTTGCGTTTGAGTCTGACACGCGACTTGACTGCCATCTTTTTCAGAGGGCCGTATTTGGTATATTTAAGCGTATTGTCGAATGAGAGTATATCATCCATAACACGTCGGCACAGGTCGGGGTAATGTTCTGCAACAGGCAATTCGACCTGCAATCCGAGATGCTCACGGCATATGTCGGTAATAATCGACACGAACTTCTCGAGACGGTTCTCCCTGATGCGGCGCATAAAGGCATCCATATCGATATTCGTTGCCTCATGGGTCAGGAATAGCGTCCAGTCGCACAAATCACGCAACGATATCGACTCGCGGGCGAAGTGCCACGACGAGTGTCGGGCAAGGTAAAGCGCATTGAAATCGGGCGACGGCAGACGTATCTCCGGACACTCCGTATCGCGTGATGACTCCAGCGCCAGGGCCTGCAACTCCGTCTCGATATTGTTGTTTATATCATTTATGCGCGTCTCGACAAAGAGACGGTGGCTCTCGACATTTATTCCGTCGAGGAAGAACTCGTAATGGCGGTAATAGGAGTCGTCTATCTTTATACCCTCACTGCGCAGAGCCTGCGTAGCATCGTCAAAGCGGTCGAAAAGATATATATCTATATCGCCGAAGTGGCGCTGCGACGGCGTGGGGTAGTAGAGCGACATTCCGTAACCTTTGATAACCATCGTCTCCATTCCGTGCTTGCCGAGAAGTTGCGCCAACTTATGAAGTGCCTTTCGGCTTGTCTCATAACGGCGTGATGCGCGTTCGATGTTGTACCCCCATTGTATTTTGACATCGAATGGCGGCTGCGACTCTTTGGGCAGTCGTTTTACGCCGTCGAAAGCCAGGGCCAGCACCCCTTGTTTGACAGCCGTAGTATATATCTCGCGCCAGTCGCTGTCCGACAAATCCTCGAAATTGAGCGCTTCGGGCGTAGTGCCGAACATCGCGCAGCGCAACAACTCCAGCAGCAGTTCGTGCTGACGGCTAAGTGTGTTGCGGGTCTGAAGATAGGTCTCGTATTGGCGGGCAATCTTGTCCCATGTAAATTTGCGCGCTACGCGGTGTCTGTTGTTCTCGCCGAGGTAGAGCAGGTCTTTATAACGGCTGTCTACCATGTGCAGCGCCCTCTCCAAATCGTCCGTATTTTCGGGTTCCACCCACACGGCTTCGTTACCCAACGCCTCATGGTTGGCCGGTATATCCGAGGCTATGCAAATCTTGCCGTAACTCATCGCTTCAAGCAGGACAATAGAGAGACCTTCGATGGTGGAGGGCAGGCAGAAGGCGAAACATCTGCGGTGAAGCGTCTCCTTGTCATCCCCGTATACCGCCCCTGTGAATATTATCCTGTCGCACCCTGCGGCAAGCGACTTCAAATATTCGGGATATTTGGGCATAAAGTTGTTGTCGCCTGCAATCACAAGTTTCTTGTCGGTGATGCCCGACTGAAGGTAGGCCTTGATAAGAGTGTCTGGATTCTTGTCCTGAATCAGACGTCCGAGGAAGAGGAAATAGCCGTCAGGCTCAAGTCCATAGCGCGAAAGTATATCCGTATCGCTTTTCTCGACGGGTATATGAACGGCTGTGGGTATTGTTACTGCGCGCCGTCCGTATGCCTTGGCGAAATATTCGCGCTGCTCGTCGGAGACTACGGTTATGTTTTTATGGGTCTTGGCGGTAAACCACTCCATGAGGTGCATCATCTTTTGTTGGAACGGTGTGTATTTGGTTCGCTTCCACTCCAGACCGTGTCCCTGCAAGATAACCGTATGCCCGAACAGGCTCGCAATCCACGACCACACCGACGGCGGCCAGGCGTTGTAATGCACATATTTGGCATCACGATGGTGTAACACGACGTCGAGCGTGGCTTTCAGCCCGAGAATTATTTTGCACAGACGGCCGCCGACAGACTTCTGGTATATAACCGTTATGCCGTTAAATTCCTCGGTCTTATTGGCGTCGCTCTCGCAATATACTATAGGCTCGTATCCCGACTTGACAAGTTCGGAAGTGAGATTGTACATATAGTTCTCGATGCCGCCTATCGAGCGGATGTCGCGTCCTCCGATGAATGCAATTTTCATATTACTCTTTGTCTCCTTTTTTGTCAATGCTTCCTGCGCAGTAGAATGGCGGTTGTGAGGTATCGACTCTGCCGCCGGTGAGGCTTTTAAGTTTATTCTTCAGCACCCAGGGCGCAACGTGCGTGATGTACTTTTTGATTACGGGCGATACCGAGCCAATCATCCAGCAATTTTTGGGACAGTGTGCCACCTGCTCCCTTATTTGCTGCGCTTTGGCACTGTTCCATATATTCTCAAAAGAATCGTCGTGCAGATTGCCCATCGTCCCGAACCAGCATTTTTCCTCCATGCCGTTGCAGGGCAGTATGTTGCCGAAGGGGTCGATAAAGAAGTTCTCGCTGCCGGCCTCGCAGGGCAGCAAGCGCTTTCCGCCACGAACATAGTTTATCAAACCCGTATTGAAAAAGGCTCTGAACCACGATTTTGGCGACTTCTCTTTCATCAAACGCTGTACCAGTTCGTCGAAGTCGGCACACACCTCGTCGGTGCGCTCAATGTCATTGTCGTACTTGTGGAAGTAGAACGAGTTGTGAACCGCCGCCGTTGCGAACTGCATATCGAAGTTGCGGCTCAGTTCGTACAGTTCAAGCATATCGTGCGAGTTGTTACCCGACACGGTAATACCGAAACCGATATCTTTGATACCCATACGTCTCAGTTCGAGCAAAGTTTTAAGCCCCCGGTCAAAGCCGCCGCTTCGTCCTCTCAACTGGTCATTGCAGCAGGAGAGACCCTCGAGACTTATGCGATAGCCTATCTTGGGAAAGCGGCGCGCCATCTCGATTATCCTCTCGGGAAAATATCCGCTTGTAGAGAATACGATACGCTTGGTCTTGGTCATCAATATCTCCGCAATCTGCTGAATGTCATCGCGTACAAAAGGCTCTCCGCCGGTAATATTGACACTTGACAATCTCGGCAGTTTCTCGAGCAGTTCCGGTTTGAACTCATCCTCGGGCGAGGTTGGGTTAGCCCATATATTGCACATCGAGCAGTGCATCGGGCAGCGATAAGTAGCAATTATCGAAGCATCCATAATCTATTTGTTTGGACGTTTTGCATTAAGACCTATACACAGACGCATTATCCGTCCTCCGTAAAGTTCCGCAATGCGGGAGATGGCTACCGGCAGATACAGACCGGCAAGAATGCCGGCGATAAACATAGGGTAGAACCATTGGGGTGAGAGATAGCGCTCGTACAGCAGGCGAATCGCAACCTGAAAGTAGAGTGCCAACAGATATATTTGGTATGTGTAATTTCTGTATGAGGAGAATAGATTCGGGATAAATTTGTCTGCAATTCGGGCGAATGCGACCGAAAATATTATTCCGCATAAAGCCGGAACGATTTTCGGTACATACGGACCGACCCATAGCGACACGGCGTATACACCTATTGCAGCAAAGACTACCAGTAAGGCATTCCACCCTCTGAAGATTTCCGTCATTTTGTAGCGTTGGGCGATTATTCCCGCGAGAAAGTATACGGCATAATCCTGAACGACATTTGCGCAGAACAGTTTTGTGGTAATCGGGTGCAGTATACAGAGCGCAGCAAGGAGGATAAACGATATGGCAGCCGTAATACGGTTGTTGGTCGCCATAATAAGCAACGGCGAGAGGAAGAAACACCACATCAGCACAGCCAGAAACCAGAACTCGCTGACAGGACCGCATCCCGGGTATAGAAAGGCATTTGCAAACTCCGACAGTGAGAGTTGCGTAGGTCTTTCCATATATTTTGCAAAGATAAATTTAAGTAAGATTCCTGCCGTCGTGAAGAAGATGAACGGAGGGCCGAATTTGATGAACTTGCTTTTTATCAGGTTCAGATACGACCTCTTTTTGCCTATGCGTGTGTACGCAAAGAGGTACCCGGACACGAATACGAACAACGCCATATGAAAAGAGTATGCAAACCGGTAGAAAACCGCTCCTACCGGCTGACTCCAAGGAGTGTCGCTCATCTCCGAACGCAGACTTGCGTGTCCTATGACAACCAAAAGCATAGCCCATCCCTGAAGTATTGCCATCCAGTTCAATTTGCTCTTTGTATTACCTGCCATTGCTGTTCTTGTTTACTTTTGTTATGCACTGCGAGTAGAAATCCGTCAGACGCATTGCATAGTTGCTCCGCTCAAAATTATCGGAGGCGAAATTGCGTGCGCCGTTGCTCAGCGTCGTATATTCTTGCATGTCGAGTTGTGCGGCTTGCCTTACGGCAGTGCAAAGTGCCCTGACGTTGCCTGTCTCGAAGAGATATCCCGTAACGCCCTCTTCCACAATCTCCGGAATGCCGCCTATGTTGCTGCCTATTACCGGCACGCCATGCGCATAAGCCTCTATTATCGACATAGGGTTGTTTTCATAACACTGCGACGGCACGATGACAAATGATACGTCGGCAATAATTCGGCGCAATTCGTCGCCGTTTTTATACCCTTCAAAGGTGATATTGGGGCAGCCCTTTGCCTGCTGTCGCAACTGCTCCTCGTCAGGTCCCGTACCGACTATTTTCAACTGCATATCCGGCATCGAGGCAAAGGCGCTTATCAACAATCCGACGCCCTTTTCACCCGACAGACGGCCGACATAGAGAAAGTATGCTCTGCGGCCGTTGTTCATAAAACGGGTATCCGTATCGGGGGCCATATTGTATAACACCGTACTCTCCACATTTTGCAACTGCGGAGCATACTGAAAATGTTTCTGTTGCGAAAAACGACTGACGAATATCACTCCGTCAAGCATACGAGCCGGATTGAAACAGATGTTGCGCATATACATTTCAGCCGCCATTATCACACTTTGAATACGGTTGCCTTTGGAACACGAGTGCAATGCGCATCGATAGAACCGGCGACCTTTGCACCTCTCGCATATCTTACCGTCGGGAGTACGGAACGTATATGCGGGACATACCATACGATAGTCGTGTGCCGTATGCACCACCGGAATACCGTGTCGTTTCAATACGCGCAGTATCGAAGGCGACATACCTCCCCAGATAAGGTGAATATGGGCAATATCGGGTCTTTCATGTTGCAGAAGCAGTTCAAGCTTGCGCGCCGCATTGCGGTTGTAAAAGTAGTCTGCTGCCGATTTAAGCAGTCCATTGCGCCGCTCTGCGAAATACTCCTGCTCGGCGCACTCCTCTATCTCAGGGTCAGCAAAGGAGAAGAATATAACTTCGTGTCCTGCACGGCACAGCAACTCCGCAGTGTTAAAGTAGACACTTTCGCTTCCGCCTTTGCGATAATGAAAATTATTTATCAGCAGGACTTTCATTTTCTTTACTCGTTTTTCTTGCGCTTTGCTGCGCGGATTTTAGCCGCATCCTCAAACGCCTTGTCGAATACGGCTATGCGGTTATCCCACATAAAATCCTTTGAACACTCGAGAACGCCTTTGGATAAAATCTCTATAATTGAGGGATTCTCGATTACTCTTCTGAAGTTATGCGCGAAGTCGTCCGTTACTTGGCGCATCGAACCAATCGGTATCTTTATACCGCACTTTTCGCATACCACACCCGCCATTCCGCAGTGGTCGAGCGTCATGGTAGGAACACCGCTTGCCATAGCCTCAAGCAGAACTGTCGTAGTGGCCTCGCACAGCGATGAAATTATATGCAGATGCGATTGTGCAAAGAGTTTCAACACTTCGCCGCGCTCAACCTTGCCGTGAAATATCACACACTTGTCAAGTCCGTTTTCGCGGCAATACCGCTCCATCTTCGCCCGCATATCACCGTCTCCGACTACGTGCAGCTCTATCTTTGCGCGTTCCGTCTCCGATAACTTGGCCAATCCCATAAGTGGCAGTATCAAAGCCTTGTTATAGTCAATGCGACCGGCCCAAATCATACGTATCTTTTCATCCTCCGCCACCTTTACCGGTTGGTCGGTATACATCTCGGTTATTCCGTTTTCGGGCAGGTAAACCGAATGTATGCCGTGTATCTTTTCAAACTGCCGTTGCGATGTACGTGTCGCTGTCAGAAGCACGTCTGTATGCTTTAGAGATCGTCTTACCGACGGTGAGAACCACAGCGCGGCATTGTGTGCGACGATTCTGAATAGGGTATTGAAAATTCCCCTTGCAGATTGAGCGCGCCACAGTTGTAGCGGTCTTGTATGCACTCCGCTTATAGGACCCCAGACGTATGGTTTGTCGATACGCCAGCAGTGTCCTGCAATGCGGAATCCGATAGGGTTGAGATAGTGTATATAATCAACATTATGACGCCGGCACAACTCCTCTACAACAGGCACAATGCGTCTGTGCCAGCGATACTCTATCCAATTAAATTTAATATCATCCCACAGGCCATTGAACGTCAGCGGCGGTATGGGGATGTTGCAGAACTCGACATTGCCGTTTGGAGTTCCGTTCTCCGCCACCCATTTCTCCGTTTCTGCCCCTCCCATTGCGAACACCACTACAAGTTTGTGAGTCAATGACATACGGGTGATATAGTTCCAGCTTACCGAGGCTTCCGACCCCTGATATGGTGATGTTGTATAGGTGATTACAAGTATCGTTTTCATAGTTGAACCGTTATCTCAACGCCTGTGCGGCATCGAGCATCTTCTGTGCAAGATATGTGTAGGATAGCTGACTGCTGTACTCTGTGCAGCGTCTGACGTATTCATCCCGACACTCAATCACCTTGACCATATCGTGCCAGTCCCAGTCGTCCTTAACAATGCCGAGGTCGTATTTCTCAACCTCGTATGAGGTGTAAGGAACTCTGTTCGTTATAACCGGCGTGCCGCAGGCCAAAGCCTCTGACATAGATATCATATTGTATTCCTGCAATGAATCAGTTAGCATGGCAGTTGCACCTCGCAGAATATCGCCAACCTCGTTCTTCTCGCATCGACCGCGCAATATTACTCTGTCCTGCAGATTCTGTGCTTCTATCTCCTGTTCGATAACAGGGCGTTCCGGACCTTCTCCGGCTATAATCAGCAGCCAGTTACTACCTGAAGCGTAACTTTTAATAAACTCATTGAACTTATTGATAGTAGTTACAATATTTTTGCTCTCTATCAGCCGAGATATTATTGCAAAATAATTTTGTTTATTGACTGAACTATAAAATGTATCGGTATTCAGTCCGTGACTTACTATTGTTGTTGAAACATTGGACGAGTATTGGGATATGAATCGTCTGGCTATCTCCGAGCGAGGAACGACCAATACTCGCTTCATCAAACAGCGAACAATAGTATTGTACCATATTTTGGATGGCAGTTGCCGCAACATTCTGTTATGACTTCCGAGTTCCTGCCATATAATTGTCTTCTTCGGACAAACAGAGGCTGCAATATAGGTTGTATAGGTAAATGCCTCGGATGATATGATAATATCGAAACGGTTGTTCTCGCGTTTTAGCCAGCGTTTTAGACCTTTCAGAATCGGAAAGCCATTCGGGAAGCGCTTAATATATCTTTTGGCGATATTTGGGAAGTATACTATATCTATACCTTCATATATCTTCTCGTTCAGCGGTTTGTATTCCTCGCTTGCGACTATGGTAACGCTGTGTCCGAGTTGTACAAATCCAAGTGCGTAATTAACCGCCATCGTATTATCCAAAGTAGAAATGCGGTTTACTTCGCCGCCGGAAAACGGTGGGGTGTAAAGTATGGGGTTAATCAACAAGATATTCATTATCTTCTACCTCCTCTTTATTCTCATCTTTATCGCTTCTTATATCGCATCCTTTTATGGCTATTAGAGCCATAATTTGAGCATATAGCAAATCGGTAGCAAATAGATTATGCCCCTGTGTCGCCTGATATAAAACATATTGCATTAAGATAGCGAATCCCATACGGACATATTGCGAATGCCTGTGCTTTATAAGAAATATAAATAGCGACAATATATATAGCAGCATCATCGCCAGACCTATGATACCATTGGCGACAAGCGAATCTATGTATCCGTTATGCGTAAATATGCGTGCCCCCATAACGTCGTTCATATTATCCATCACACGAGTCAGACCGACACCAAAAAATTTTTCTGAAATAGGGCTGCGTTTCCATAGATTTAGACTGATCTCTCGATACTGATTTCGACCCGACCCGCGCAATAATTCGGTTTCCGTGTCGGGGTCGATGTCATCAACGCGATATTTAACATACTCAACTTCATTGTACAGTTTTGCTGCAATAAAGCCTATAGTTGCTATAGTAGCGCAAAAAAACACGATATTTACAACTTTGAGCTTTGTGGGAAGAAATATTATTAATATTCCTGCAACAAGCATCACCCAGCCTGTACGGGTAAATGCCAAATATGTAGCATAGGTTGTTATAGCTACCAACAAAGTATTGTAAATGTAGCCTGTGATATTATGTTTACGATGTGTCAGATGGTACAGCAGTATAACAGTTGATGTAGACATAACACCAGCGGTAGCATGTACTGCACCCATAATTCCTGTAAATCCCTCCATATCGTTCATTAGTATACTATGTGCTGGCGATTCAATCAAACCGAGCATAAAAGGGATATTGCTCAAGGCAAAAAATTGTGTTATAGTTACAAGCAA
>JAFLRT010000053.1 GCA_022511295.1 Alistipes sp.
TCGGAGTTGAGACACAGCTCCTGATAGTTTTCCACCTTGGCCTTGGAGGCGTTGTACACCACAAAGTCAGGCTGGAAGGAGGCCAGCTCCTCCTCGGTGGGGCGGATGAACATATTCTTCACGAAGTGAGCCTGCCATGCCACCTCCATAATGAAGCGTACAGCCATGCGGGTATCTTTGTTTGCGCCGCAGAAACCGTCGACAACATAGAGTTTCTTACCCGAAAGTTCTTCCTGTGCAATCTTCTTGAGTGCGTTCCACGCCTCCTGCGAAACAGGTTTGTTGTCGTTCTTGTACTCGTCGGATGTCCACCAAACGGTATCCTTCGAGTTCTCGTCCATAACGATAAACTTGTCTTTGGGTGAACGTCCGGTGTAGATGCCCGTCATGACGTTCACGGCGCCGAGTTCGGTAACGACACCCTTCTCGTAGCCGGTAAGACCCTCTTTGGTCTCCTCCTCGAAGAGGAGTTCATAGGAGGGATTGTAGACAATCTCCTTTACGCCGGAGATTCCGTACTTCGATAAATCAATCTGTTTTGCCATAGTTGTATATTTTGCGATTAACCTAAATCCATTTGCCTAATCCGATGCAAAGATACTGCTTTTTCTTTGTTTGTGAAAAAAATAACACTAAATTTTTGTAATAATTTCAGCGCGGAAATCAATGCAGGACAAAATGTAATACCGTTTTTTATAATTTTTAGTACCTTTGCACAAATTACAGAACAGACGGATATGAATATCGAGGAGTTCAGAGAGTATTGTCTTTCGCTTGGCGGCGTTACCGACAAAATGCCTTTCGGCAAGGCTGCGTCGGAGTTCGACCGTAATCTGCTTGTGTTCTATGTTTTGGACAAGTGGTTCTGTCTGGTTAATATCGACGAGTTCGGCTACTGCATAATACGCTGTGCGCCTGACGATATAGGCGAACTGCAAGCGCGGTATGACGAGGTGCAGCCGGCATACCACATGAACAAAAAACACTGGATAAATGTATATTTCAACCGTTCGCTTTCTGACGAGACTGTCCTGCGTATGGTAAAGGCGTCGTATGATATAGCAGTGGCCACGCTTACCAAAAAGCAGCGCGAGAGTCTGCGCGAACTGCAGGAAGAGATGTAAAACAACGATATATGAAAAGCGATTTTTTAGTTATAGGTTCAGGTGCCGCAGGATTGAGTTTCGCTCTGAAGGCGGCTCGTTACGGCCGCGTTACGCTTGTTACCAAAGGTGAACTTGCGGAGTGCAACACCAACTATGCGCAGGGCGGCATCTGCTCCGTAACCTATGCTCCCGACACCTTCGAGAAGCATATCGAGGATACGCTTGTCTGCGGTGCAGGGAAGTGCGACCGCGAGGCTGTCGAGATGGTCGTGCGACGCGCTCCTGAGGCGGCCGAGGACCTTATAGGCTGGGGCGTGAACTTCGACCGCACAGTGGACGGACGTTTCGACCTGCATCGCGAGGGCGGACACTCCGAACACCGCATATTGCACCATAGCGATTTGACAGGAGCCGAGATAGAGCGTGCGCTCATAGAGCAGGTGCGCCGACACGAGAATATAACGGTTCTGGAGCATCACTTCGCCATAGACCTGCTGACGCAGCACCATTTGGGTGAGATTGTTACGCGGCACACGCGCGGACTGGCCTGCTTCGGCGCATACGTTCTTAACACCGATACCGACGAGATTATAACCGTGCTGGCCAAGTTTACCGTTGTGGCGGCCGGCGGCTGCGGCAATATCTACAACACCACTACAAACCCTGTGGTGGCTACGGGCGACGGTATCGCTATGTGCCACCGTGCCAAGGCCTTTACGCGCAATATGCAGTATATACAGTTCCACCCCACGTCGCTCTACCACCCTGGAGAACGCCCGTCATTCCTTATAACCGAGGCCATGCGCGGCTACGGAGGTATTCTGCGCCTGCAAAACGGGCAGGAGTTTATGGATAAGTACCACCCGATGAAGTCGCTTGCGCCTCGTGATGTCGTGGCACGTTCGATAGACCACGAACTGAAGATACGCGGTGAGGAGTTTGTCTACCTGGATGTTACCCATATGCCTGCCGAGCAGACACGCCGGCACTTCCCCAATATATACGAGAAGTGCAAGTCCATAGGCATAGATATTACGAAGGATATGATACCCGTATGCCCTGCGGCGCACTACTGCTGCGGTGGTGTTACGGTAGACCTTAACGGTGAGAGTTCGATAAAGAGGCTCTATGTTCTGGGTGAGAGTTCGTGTACGGGGCTGCATGGTGCCAACCGCCTGGCATCCAACTCTCTCTCCGAGGCCTTCGTCTACTCCGATGTGGCTGTGCGCCATGCCGTGAAGTCGATAGACAGGGTGGAGTTTCAGGAGGGTATTCCCGACTGGAATTTCGAGGGTACGGCAGAAGCCGAGGAGATGGTACTTGTGTCGCAAAGCCGTCGCGAGCTGCAAGGCATAATGTCCAACTATGTCGGTATCGTGCGGTCGAATCTTCGACTTGAGAGGGCTATGAAGCGCCTTGCCATTATCTGGCAGGAGACCGAAGGTCTTTACAACCGCACGCGCCCCTGCCGTGAACTGTGCGAACTGCGCAATATGATTGCCGTAGCATACCTCACGATAAAGCAGGCGCGCGAATGCAAGGAGTCGGTGGGTCTGCACTATACGATAGACTATCCGCCGCAGCAAAATAACGGATAACAAGTAAGAAAAGATGACTTTAAGAGAAGAGATAGAGCGCAGGCGAACATTCGCCATCATTTCGCACCCCGATGCGGGTAAGACGACCCTGACTGAAAAACTGCTCCTTTTCGGCGGTGCCATACATGTGGCTGGGGCTGTCAAGAGCAACAAAATACGCAAGACGGCCACGTCGGACTTTATGGAGATTGAGCGTCAGCGAGGTATATCGGTCGCAACGTCGGTTATGGGCTTCGAGTACCGCGATGTGAAGATAAATATCCTCGACACGCCGGGACACGAAGACTTCGCCGAAGATACATACCGCACACTTACGGCTGTCGATTCGGTTATTATCGTCATCGACGGTGCGAAGGGTGTCGAGACGCAAACACGCAAACTGATGAATGTCTGCCGTATGCGCAAAACGCCTGTTATGGTCTTTATCAACAAGTTGGACCGCCCCTGCAAAGACCCGTTCGATTTGCTTGACGAGGTGGAGCGCGAGTTGCAGATAAAGGTGCGCCCGCTGGCATTCCCCATATCGAGCGGCACGACCTTCAAGGGTGTATATAACCTCTATGAACACAATTTATCGCTCTTTACGAGCGACGAACGTCAGACGGCCGACGCCTCTACGGTCGAGATAAGCGATATATCGCTGCCTGTGCTGGATGAGTATGTGGGCGGGAGATATGCCGCGCAGTTGCGAAGCGATGTGGAACTCGTCGAGGGTGTCTACGATGCCTTTGACCGCGATGCCTATCTGCGAGGAGATGTTGCGCCGGTATTCTTCGGTTCGGCTGTGAACAATTTCGGCGTGAGAGAACTTCTCGAGTGTTTCGTCCGTATAGCGCCTTCGCCGCGTCCGTCGGCAACCGAGACGCGTGCTGTGGAACCTGCCGAGGCCAGGATGACGGGCTTTATCTTCAAGATACACGCCAATATGGACCCCAACCACCGCGACCGTATCGCCTTTATGAAGATATGTTCGGGTATGTTCGAGCGCAATAAGAACTATCTGCATGTACGCAGCGGCAAGCAACTCAAATTCTCGTCGCCTACGGCGTTTATGGCCGAGAAGAAATCCGTTATCGACGAGGCCTTTCCGGGTGATATAGTAGGTCTTCACGATACTGGAACATTCAAGATAGGCGATACGTTTACCGAGGGTGAAAAACTCAAGTTTACGGGTATACCGTCGTTCTCGCCCGAATTGTTCAGATATATCGAGAATGCCGACCCGATGAAGTTCAAGCAACTTGCCAAAGGTATCGACCAACTGATGGATGAGGGTGTGGCGCAACTCTTTACCTCGAGTCTCAACGGCCGCAAGATTATCGGTACTGTCGGAGCCTTGCAGTTCGAGGTTATTCAGTACCGTCTGGAGCATGAGTACGGAGCCAAATGCCGCTGGGAGCCTATCTCTATATATAAAGCCTGCTGGATTGATAGCGACAATGCCGAGCAACTGGCAGATTTCAAGCGCCGCAAGCATACCAATATGGCAGTAGACAAACACGGCCGTGATGTCTTCCTGGCCGATACGAGTTATGCTCTGTCGCTTGCGCAGGAGAATTTCAAGGATATACGCTTCCGCTTCACGTCCGAGTTTTAGGAGTGCTGTAAGGGGATAAATGTTACGGCAGCACCGCCGTCCGGCAGCAACTCCAAAGTAAGGGTATCGTCAGCGGTAACCTCGCGCGACAGGATAACGTAATCCTCGGGTTCGGACGACGCAATATCGTCGCAATAGATTGTCGCCGTATAGTTCGTTCCTTTGTCGAGGAAGTCGAGCGGCTGCTCTATGGTACGCGCCTCGCTGTTGGTGCCTGCGCCGAGGAAATATCTATCACCTGCACGCCGCATAATGACGATATAGTCGCCTATCTCGCCTTGCAGCGCACGCGAGAGGTCGCAGTCGGCATCGTAGTCGCGGAAGAAGGCGAATGCCGGATGCCCATCATAGTTTTCGATAAGGTCGCACGCCATTTGCAGAGGCGAATAGATAATCACCCAGTTGGCAATCTGACGTGCAAGCGTGGTCTTTATGCAGCAGTGTTCGTTGTCGCCGTTCCACTTGAGACGTCCTTTGTCGGCTTTGGCGGTGGAGTAGTCTATGTCGAAGACGCCGGGCGTATAGTCCATAGGACCGCCCAACAACCGTACAAAGGGAAGCGTGCATAGATACTCCGATGAGTTGCCCTCGGACCAAGCGTTCCACTCCATACCTCGCGCACCCTCGCGTGTCATCATATTCGGCCATGTGCGGCGTATGCCGGTAGCCTTTATCGGCTCGTGAACATCTACCATTATGTGATACTTCGCGGCCAACTCCACAACGCGCTGATAGTGCTGAACACCATATTGTGAGTGGTGCAGATACCCTCCTTTGAAGCCTCCGGCATAGCCCGTCTTGAGGGTATGCACCCCAAGTTCGGCATAGCGTTTCATTGCGCGCTCCATTTCTGCCTCGTATTCGGGTATATTGCCGCCAGTCTCGTTGTGCATCCACAGTTGAACACCCTTCTCGCGTGCGTAAGAGGCGATATACTCAAGGTCGAAGTCGGCATACGGCACAACATAGTCGAAGTGTTGGTCGCCGCCCCAGTTCTCCCAGCCGCAGTTCCAGCCCTCGAAAAGTACGCCGTCTATGTTGTTTGCTGCCGCGAAGTCGATATGACGCACCCCATTTTCGGTCGTCGCACCGTGCCTGGGTCCCATAATCCACGTCTGTGTGCCGAGGTGCATACCCCACCATACGCCTATATATTTCTGTGGTCGTATCCACGATGTATCTTCAATTTTTGACGGCTCGTTGAGGTTGAGTATGAGCGACGAGTTGATGAGGTCTACAGCCCTGTCGCATATCTGTATCGTGCGCCAGGGGGTTGTGAACGTGCCGCTGATATGGGCCTTTACGCCGTCGGGGAGCGGTGCGAGGGCGGATATGAGACCATTGCCGTCATCCGTCCGCCGAAGCGTCATTTCGGGGTAGTCGTACAGTGCTGCTTCATGCAGAGAGCAGAAGATGCCGCTCTCGGTGCGGAATGTGAAGGGTGTGTTGGCATCCTCGACGGCTGACAGAGGCAGTTCGCGATATGGCAGTTCGTATGTCTCGAAGTTGCCGGCTATCGACCACGAGGTGCCATCTTCGGCAAAGCGGAACTCTGTCAGTTCGTCCATAACCGTAAGCGAGTCCGGCTCATTCAACTCGTAACGGAAGGCTATGCCGTCATCGAATATGCGAAACCGTACTGTGAGAGTGTTGTTTACTCCGTTTGCATCAGACAACTCTACTGCAAGTTCGTTGTAGCGGTTTACGTGCCTCTTGTTCTCGCCCCAGGGTGAAAACCACTCCTCGTCGTGCGATGTGCGGTGCAAACCGGCAATCTTGAACTTCGTAAAGTCGCCTTCGCGCGTGATGATACCTAAAAGCGAGGGCGCTATAACGACCTTGTCTCCAACCGTTACAGAGTAGCGGGCTGCGCCGTCATTATCGACCTCCACTCTCACTGCAATACGCCCGTCAGGCGAGGTCGCTTCGGGCTTTTCGGTGCAGGCGACGGCAAAGAGCAGTGCGCACAGCGCGACAAATTTTACAAAGCGGTTCATAGCCGTCGGCTGTTATTCAGGCTGTGCCTGCATTGCGAAATCGACTGTCGCGCCGCCGGTCAGTTCCTCGTAGTGAAGAACCCGCTTGCTGCGCTCTGTACCATTGACGCGCATGGAGCCTATATAACGGTTCTCGTCTGAGTTCTCCACAGCGTTCAATACGATGTCGTTGCCGTTCTCGAGATGTATCACAGCCTTTTTGAACAGCGGCGAGCCTACGGAATAGTCATTCGAGGCAGGGCATACGGGGTAGAATCCCAACGCCGAGAATACATACCATGCGGAGGTCTGACCGTTATCCTCGTCGCCGCAGTAGCCGTCGGGCTGTGCTGTGTAGAGGCGGTCCATAACCTCACGCACCCAATACTGTGCCTTATGCGGCGAGCAGAGGTCGTAGAGGTATATCATATGCTGGGCAGGCTGATTGCCGTGAGCATAGTTGCCCATATCGGCCACCTGCATCTCCGTTATCTCGTGAATGCGGAAACCGTAGTAACTGTCGTCATATACCGGCGGTACGACAAATACCGAGTCGAGCATACGCTCGAACTGCTCCTTGCCGCCCATAAGTTCTGACAGACCTTCGGGGTCGTGGAACACCGACCATGTGTAGTGCCAGGCATTGCCTTCGGTGTAGGCGTCGCCCCACTTGTAAGGGCTGAACGGGGTCATGAAGGTGCCGTCGGCGTTTCGTCCGCGCATGAGTTTGGTCTCGCTGTCAAAGAGTTTGCGGTAGTTCTGCGATGCCTTTTCGGCTACTTGTGCTTCGGCATCGCGACCGGCCTTGTAAAGCGCACGGGCTATGCACCAGTCGTCGTATGCATACTCCAGTGTACGCGCCACGCTCTCGTTTATACCCACGTTGCAGGGTACATATCCTATAGTGTTGTAGTATTCGTGTCCGAGACGTCCGGTGGACGATACCTCGCTGTGAACCTTAAAACGTCCGCTTACAATGGCGTCGCATAGAGTGGGTATATCCTCTGCCGGTGTTATACCTTTTATCATTGCATCGGCTACGACCGACGCGGAGTTGTTGCCGACCATACATCCCCTGTGTCCGGGCGACGCCCACTCGGGCAGGAAACCGCTCTCGCGATAGGCGTTGGCCAAACCTGCCTGTATCTTTGCATTCTCCGACGGGTAGACGAGGTTCAGAAGCGGGAAGAGTGCGCGGAAAGTGTCCCAGAAACCGGTATCTGTATACATATATCCGTCATGCACTTCGCCGTCGTAGGGACTGTAATGCACTATGCTGCCGTCGGACGTTATTTCGTAGAATTTGCGCGGGAAGAGCGTCGCGCGGTATAGACACGAGTAGAAAGTACGATACTGCTCCTCGGTGCCGCCGCTTACCGCTATGCGGCCAAGAACATCATCCCAGCGCTGCTGCGCGGCAGCCTTGATATCGTCAAAGGTACCGCACTCCGCCTCCTTGAGATTTTGCAGAGCCTGCTCGTGCGAGATGAACGATGATGCGGCGCGTGCGCATATCTGCTCGCCGCGGCGAGTGTTGAACCCTACACGCATCATAACGTGGTCGCCGCTGCACTCCGTGCCGTATTCGGGCGTTGTGCATCCTTTTCCGTCGCAGTTGCACTCCGCACTCACGAACGGTCTGTCGAAACGTACAACGAAGTAGTTGCGGAAGTTGTCGGGCACGCCGCCGCTGTTGCGTGTGGTGTAGCCCGCTACCGTGCGCTCGTCGATGACCGTCAGCGACGAGCCTCGGTCAAAGGCATCTATAACCACACCCGACGCCTCGCTCTCGGGAAAGGTGAAACGCATCACGGCTGCACGCTCCGTAGGGGTAATCTCGACGCGTACATCGTGGTCAGCCAAATATACCGAGTAGTAGTATGGGCGCGCCTCCTCGCTCTGGTGCGAGAACCAGCTGCGGCGCGAACCTTCATCGAAGGCATTGTCGCCACGCACCGGCATTATCGAAAACTGTCCGTAGTCGTTAATCCACGGCGAAGGCTGGTGGGTCTGCTTGAAGCCGCAGATTGTATGTGCGCCATAGGTGTAGGTCCATCCGTCGCCCATTTTGCCGGTCTGCGGTGTCCAGAAATTCATGCCCCAAGGCAGAGCCGTAGCAGGGTAGGTGTTGCCGGTCGAAAAGGAGTAGTCCGACTGCGTTCCCACGAGTGTTGATACATACTCAGAAGGGTGCAGCAACTGTTGCTCCACCTTGTTGTCCCCGTCGCAGCCGCCGAGAAACGGCAACGCCATTATGAGTAATAACAACCTGTATTTATTCATACTATGTTTATTTATAGCCATATCTGCTATTTATAGTTATTTATTTATAGCCGTATCTGTTTATTGCAGTTCGATAAGCAGAACCACAGGGTAGTGGTCCGAGATATATGGCGCGCCATAGTCGCCGCGCAGCGTGCGCAGAGAGCGTGCATGGGCATTGCGGAAGAAGAGATGGTCAAGAACGATATTGGATGGCGCCGAGCCGAAACTGTTGAATGTACCTCCCTTGTCTGTGCTGTCGGCGACATCTCTCGCGACAAGCATAGTATTCTTCAGCGGTTCGAATATCGGGTCGTCGATTGACGAGTTGAGGTCGCCGCCGACAACGAGTGTCTCGTCGGGTGCGACTCTCTCGGCGGCAAAATCCGCTATAAGTCTGCACGAATTTTCACGCGCATCGACTCCGACGTGGTCCAAATGGGTATTTATATACCAGAACATCTTTCCGGTACTCTTTTCGCGCAACTTGACCCACGTGGCAGTGCGGTTGCATGCGGCATCCCATCCGAGCGATACCTCATCTGGAGTCTCACTTAACCAGAATGTACCGCTCTCTATCACTTCAAAGCACTCTGCAAGATAGAAGATTGCCGTTATCTCACCCTTCTCGTTGCCGTCATCACGTCCCACGCCTATACGCTTATATTGAGGAAAGGCCTGCTCGATATAACGAACCTGGTCTATAAGTCCCTCCTGCAATCCTATCACTGACGGGCTTTCGCTCTGAATCATATTGAGAACGGCCTGACGGCGGTTCTTCCAGCGGTCGTGTCCGTCCTTCTTTGCAAGGCCGCTCTGGCGTATGTTGAACGAGATTATCTTCGCCTCTCCGTCGGGGGTTGTGTATGCTATCTCGCGCGACTTTGCGGCGACCGTCGCTGCGATAAGTGTCGCAGCCGAAAAGAGTAATATTCTAATATATTTCATAACTATACATTATTATACCTCTTCGCAAATATAGTAATTTTTATACATTGATACGTTGCTTTGCGGTGTAATTAATATAGTTGGGGATATGATTGTGAATATAAATATGATATAACGCATTACGAAGCAATGCGCGCGCCTTCGTGCATCTGTCGTATACGCCTGTGCGCCGCCCCTGCCCCCCCCTTGGGGCGGCGCAGCACCTCAAAGAGGTGCATTGTTTTTGTCTCTTATTTCCGAGAATTAACTCGCATTCGCTCCTTTCCCCCTCCCGCTGTCGCGGGGGCGCTGTCAAAACGTGTGGGAACGACAGATGAGCAGCCGTCTATGACGGTGCT
>JAFLRT010000054.1 GCA_022511295.1 Alistipes sp.
TTTTATCGACAAACTAAAGGCGTCGGGACTATACGACAGGAGTATTATAGTTATAGTAAGCGACCACGATGCCTATACGCAGAACCTATACGACGGCAGGAAGAAGTGTGAACCTGAGGACCGATTTATACCGCTTCTTATTCTCAATTCACCGATTAAAACCGACACGGACCGAGTGATAGCACAGGCTGATATCTATCCCTCGTTGCTGGATATTATGGGTGTGGAGAACTACTGTTTTCACGGTTTAGGCGAGAGTGTATTCAGAGGCAGAAGCGACTATGCTTGTTCATATCTTGGCGAGGTTGGCGACGGCGGGCGCAATGCCGAAGTACGCCAGTGGCGAAATGATATGTGGAGACTGTCTGATATACTCATCCGAACCGATTACTTTGCCACGCATTAGATATATTTGTCGGAATGACAGAAAAAGACACACCTCAATGAAAACCGAGGTGTGTCTTTTTCTTTTGTCTATTTCGCTTTTGCCTATTTAGCCTTGCGGACAAATATCGTATCGGGGTAGGTTACATCCCACAGGAACAATCCTTGAGCCGGCGCTCCTCCGCTTGACAGAGATAAATCTCGGGCGGCAACTATACGTTCGAAATCGTCGGGCGTATAGCGTCCTCGACCGACATCTACAAGCGTGCCGACGATAGACCTTACCATATTGCGCAGGAACCGGTTGGCGCGGATAGTAAACCACAGCGTATCGTTTTCGCGTCGCCATTCGGCCTTTGTTATGTGGCAGATATTGGTCTTATTATTGGAGTTAAGTTTTGCAAACGAGGTGAAATCTTCATAGTTTAGAAGCAGTGCCGCGGCTCTGTTCATCTGCTCAACGTCGAGAGGTGCGTGGTAGTACCAACTGCTTCGGACGAATGGATTCTTGTGAAGTTCAATGCGGTAGCGATACTCTCTTTCAACAGCGTCGAAACGGGCGTGGGCTTCGTCCGACACAGCCTGAACCGAGAAGAAGGCGATATCGGGCGGAAGCAGTGCGTTGAGTTTGCTCACCAGCCAGTTGCAGTCGGGCAGAGGCTCTGTCGTGTCGAAATGGAGTACGTAATAGGCTGCATTTACACCTGTGTCCGTGCGTCCTGCACCGACAGTCGTGATATCTTCGCGCAGCAGGGTAGAGAGTGCTTTTTCAATAGTCTGCTGTACGGTAGGGGCGTCGTTCTGACGCTGCCAGCCGCAATAGGACTCTCCGTTATATCTCAACTCTGCGAAATATCTCATATCAAGCGTAAAGATATGCCTTTTTTTCGATTCCTCAAACCGATGCGGATAAATAGTGCATAAATTTTGTACTTCGCGCGCGTTATGCTATCTTTGCATAATAAAATAAACCTGATTATGAAAACAGCAATAATAGGATACGGCAAGATGGGACGCGAGATAGAGCGTATACTCATCGAGCGCGGACACTCGGTCGATTTGGTAATTGATATAGACAATGCCGGAGACCTGAATGAGGAGAAGTTGAAGGGTATAGATGTCGCTATCGAGTTCACGACGCCTGCAACAGGTTATAACAATGTCGTGCGATGCATAGAGTGCGGAGTGCCTGTTGTGAGCGGAACAACAGGGTGGACTTCGCGACTTGAGGAGGTAAAGAATCTCTGTCAGGAGAGAGGAGGGGCGCTGTTCTATACCTCCAACTATTCGCTTGGAGTGAATTTTATGTTCCGTCTTAATCGTAAATTGGCAGAGATGATGAATACGCTGTCGCAATACGATGTACGCATAGAGGAGGTTCACCATATTCAGAAGAAAGATGCTCCCAGCGGTACGGCCATATCGCTCGCAGACGATATTACGGCGCGTCTTGACCGCAAGGATGGCTGGAATAACGACCCCGAGGCTGCTGCCGAAAATGAAATCGCGATAACGTCGCTGCGTGAAGGCATGATAGCCGGTATACATACCGTAACCTATGAGTCGGCCGATGATATACTTGAACTCAGGCACACGATAAAGAATCGCAGTACGCTGGCTGCCGGCGCTGTGGCCGCAGCCGAGTTCCTTTGCGGCAAACAGGGATTCTATACTATGGACGATTTGCTTGGGTAAATTAACTGAGAGCAACTATGAATGTAAACAAGTTAAGCAAATTTAAGACCTTTTTCAAGAACCGGTGGGTGAAGTTCTCATTGGCAGCTGCCGCATATCTGTTGCTGTGCGTCGTATGGACTGGAAACCTGTGGATGTTGCTCGGACTGCCTTTGATTTATGATATATTCATATCAAAGTTGTTCTACAAATATGTATGGCGCCGCAATGATGAGTTGCGCCGGCGCAATAAGGTCTATAATTCGCTATACGAATGGATTAGCGCTATAGTATTTGCTGTTATAGCAGCAACGCTTATCCATCTATATGTGTTTCAACTATACGTTATCCCGACTTCGTCCATGCAGCAAACGCTGCTTATCGGCGACTACATATATGTCAGTAAGCTGGCTTATGGTCCGCAGGTGCCGAATACGCCGCTCTCTTTCCCGTTCGTGCATCACACCATGCCGTTCTCGCAGACCAAAAAATCATTCTCGGAGCTTGTTAAGTGGCCATACCACCGTCTTGCAGGATTAGGCAAGGTCGAACGCAACGATGCCGTTGTGTTTAATTTCCCTGCCGGTGATACCGTGTTGCTTGAGAATCAAAGCGTAACATATTATGATGTTCTGCGCGATTATGAACGTATGTACGGAGTTGGCGAAGGACGCCGCAGGCTTGGCAATGAATATACGATAATATCACGCCCTGTCGATAAGCGCGAGAACTATATAAAGCGCTGCGTCGGTCTTCCGGGTGATACTGTTATGATTGTAGATACAGAGTTATATATCAATGGTGGCAAGCAGATTCCCATTCCGGGTAAACAGCACAGATATATCGTGAAAACAACTTCTCCATTAAGCAGTTATGCGTTTGATAAACTCCAGATTTCGGAAGTCTTCTGCAACGGACTGTATTATGAGATGTTTATTACGGAGGATGTTGCGGAGCAGTTGCGCACCATGTCGAATGTTGTATACGTAACGAAGTGCATTGCAAAAGAGTATAATCCGGATGTCTTTCCGCACGATGACCGCTATATGTGGAGTCAGGATAATTTCGGTCCGTTGTGGATACCGGAAAAAGGTGCTACGGTAGAACTTACTGCGGATAATCTTCCGCTCTATGAGCGTATTATAACGGCATACGAGGGACACGAACTGCGTGTGGATGAGGGTGCAATATATATCGACGGGGTGAAAACCGACAGGTATACATTTGCTATGGACTATTACTGGATGATGGGCGACAACAGACATAACTCTGCCGATTCACGTTTCTGGGGTTTCGTTCCTGAAGACCATATCGTCGGCAAGGCTTCATTCATCATATTTTCACGTGATGCCGACGGCCGCATACGTTGGAACCGTATTTTCCGCAAGGTGAGGTAGCCGTATGGGTGTTCAGTCCGAAATAGACGACAGTTATCTTACTGTTGCGACATCTGCGGAGTCTGTATACAAAGAGAGGAGCAGCAAGTTCTTCGCATACGCCTATCCGGTGGAGTGCGAATCGCAGATACGCGATATACTCGACCTGCTGCACAAGCAATATTATGATGCCACACATCACTGCTATGCCTGGAGGCTTGGTCCGCATGGTGAGCAGTTTCGCGCCAATGATGACGGCGAGCCGTCGGGTACGGCCGGCAAACCTATTCTCGGACAGTTGCTCTCATACGGTGTAACAAATTGCCTGATTGTCGTTGTGCGATATTTTGGCGGTACAAAACTTGGTGTTTCGGGTCTTATCTCCGCTTACCGTGAGGCTGCGAGAATTGTTCTTGAGTCGGCGCAGATAGTGGAGCAGACGGTAAACAGGCGATTCACGGTCAGATTTCCGTATATTGCGATGAACAACGTCATGCGTATTCTCAAGGAGATGCAGCCTGCGGTGCTTGAGCAGTCATTCGGCAACAGTTGCGTTATGCGCCTGTCGATACGCGAACGCTATGCCGATGCTGTCGCGGATAAACTGCGAAAGACAGAGAGTGTCGAACTCGAAGAGGAATAGAGAAGTGGAAAAGGAGAACTATATTCATATACGCGGCGCACGTGTACACAATCTGAAGAATATCGATGTGGATATTCCGCATAATGCGCTGGTGGTTGTAACGGGACTGTCGGGGTCTGGAAAATCCACATTGGCTTTTGATACCATATTTGCCGAGGGGCAGAGACGTTATGTCGAGAGCCTGTCGGCGTATGCCCGTCAGTTTTTGGGTCGTATCAATAAGCCGGATGTCGATATCATCAGCGGTATAGCTCCGGCGATAGCCATAGAACAAAAAGTCAATACTCGCAATCCACGCTCGACGGTTGGAACGACAACCGAGATATATGACTACCTGAAGTTGCTGTTCGCTCGCATCGGAAAGACCTATTCGCCGGTATCTGGTCAGGAGGTGAAGTGTTATGATACGGATGATGTTGCAGAGTATGTTATGTCGCTGCCGGAAGGGGAGCGTGTGATTATAGCAGCACCTCTGCCCTCTGACGGACGCAGCGTTGTAGAGCATATGCTTCAACTTGTAAGTGATGGTATACTGCGTCTTTATATAGACGGAGAGCTGGTTTTCGTGGAGGATTTCATGAGAACAATCACCGACGGGAGTACGACAGACGGAATATACATTGTCCTTACTCGACTGAAAGCAAGTCGGAATGATGAGACGGCATCGCAACTGCGTGATTCCATTGAACGAGCCTTTGTCTTCGGCGACGGAAAATGCTGTGTAATAACGGATAAAATTACAGAGTTCTCGTCGCGTTTTGAGGCGGACGGCATAGAGTTCGAACATCCTACGGAGCATTTGTTCAGTTTCAACAATCCGATAGGAGCCTGTCCCAAGTGCGAGGGATACGGAAAGGTTACTGGAATTGATGAGGATTTGGTGGTGCCGGATAAGAGCCGCAGTATATACGACAATGCCATAGCCTGCTGGCGTGGCGATACCATGAAGTGGTGGAGGGACCAACTTGTCTCCGAGGCTTACAAGTTCGATTTCCCGATACATGTGCCTTACCATACTCTCACGGCTGCGCAGCGACGTCTGCTGTGGACGGGAAACGAATATTTTCACGGGCTGAACGAGTTTTTCGATTTTGTGGACCGCGAGCGTCATAAAATACAGTTCCGTGTTATGAAGGCGCGTTATACCGGTAAGACAATCTGTCCCGAGTGTGGCGGCAGCCGACTGCGCAAGGAGGCTCTTTACGTCAAGGTCGGAGGGAAAAACATTGCCGAACTTGTTACAATGCCTGCCGATGCACTGTTTGCATTCTTCGAAGAGTTGAAACTCGACGAGTACAGCGGCAAGACTGCGCAACGCATACTTACAGAGATTCGCAACCGTCTGCAATACCTCAATGATGTCGGATTGGGCTATCTTACACTCGACCGCCTTTCGTCTACGCTCTCCGGCGGTGAAAGTCAGCGTATAAACCTCTCTACATCGCTCGGAAGCAATCTCACCGGGTCGCTATATATTCTTGACGAGCCGAGCATAGGTCTTCACCCACGCGATACGCAGCGCCTTATAAAGGTGCTTAAACAGTTGCGTGATTTGGGTAATACGATAATCGTTGTAGAGCATGAAGAGGAGATTATACGAGCGGCGGATTATATAATAGATATCGGTCCGGAGGCTGGTGTTAATGGCGGAGAGATTATCTTCGGCGGCTCATTGAAAGAGCTGCTTAAATGCAAAAAGAGCCTTACGGCAGATTACCTTACAGGGCGCCGCAGTATAGAGACGCCTAAATGTCCCCGCAGTAGCAGCGGTAAGATTACCATACGCGGTGCGCGGGAGAATAACCTTAAAAATATCGACGTGGATATTCCGCTCGGCGTTATGACATGTGTTACTGGTGTGAGCGGCAGCGGTAAGTCGTCGCTTGTACGTGGCATACTCTATCCCGCATTGCGCAGAGAACTGTTGGAGTCGGGCGACAAACCCGGAGACTTCGACCGTCTGGACGGAGACCTGCTGCTTCTTAAATCTGTAGAGATGGTGGACCAGAACCCGATAGGAAAATCTACGCGCTCAAATCCGGTAACATATATCAAAGCCTACGACGATATAAGACGTCTCTTCTCGGAACAACCCTACGCCGTGCATACGGGTCTTACGCCTGCTCATTTCTCGTTTAATGTCGCAGGAGGACGATGCGAAGAGTGTCAGGGAGAGGGTGTTATCAAGGTCGGAATGCAATTTATGGCCGATGTGGAACTGGTCTGCGAGGCTTGCGGCGGCAAACGATTTAAGGATGATGTGTTGGAGACGAAGTATCGCGACAAAAGCATATACGACGTTCTTGAGATGAGTATCGATGAGGCAATCGCATTCTTTGGCGAGGATAACAGTTCTCTTTGCCGGAAAATTGTCGAGCGTCTGCAACCGCTGAGCGATGTGGGTCTCGGATATGTAAAGTTGGGACAGTCGTCGTCCACACTCTCCGGAGGAGAGAACCAGCGTGTAAAACTGGCATCGTTCCTCTCGAAAGATAACAACTCGGGACGAATGCTCTTTATCTTCGACGAGCCTACGACGGGACTTCATTTCCACGATATAAACAAGTTGTTGTCAGCATTTAATGCGCTGATAAATAATGGTCATACGATAGTTGTCGTCGAACATAACCTGGATGTGGTCAAGTGTGCCGACCATATAATAGACCTCGGCCCGGAAGCCGGAGACAGGGGAGGATATCTGGTTTGCGCCGGTACGCCGAAAGAGGTCGCGGCGTGTGCCGAAAGTTATACGGGGCAGTTCCTGAAACAGAGAGAGGGCATGTAATGGCTGAATTTTACAAATATGTGTTGCCCAACGGCATAAGGGGTATACACCGGCAGGTAAAAAGCGGGGTGGTGCATTGCGCATTGGCTATAAATGCCGGCAGCCGCGATGAACTGCCGTCCGAATACGGATTGGCTCACTTTACGGAACACGGTTTTTTCAAAGGTACGACACGTCGCAAGGCGTATCAGATTAATTGCCGTCTGGAGAATCGTGGCGGAGAACTTAACGCATATACCACCAAGGAGGATACGACCATTCATGCCACCGTACTCAAGTGTGATTTTTCAAAGGCTGCAGAACTTATCTCCGACGTGGCATTCGAATCTCTCTTTCCGGAGAAAGAACTCGCCAAGGAACGTGAGGTTATCGGTGATGAGATAAATACATATAAGGATTCGCCTCCGGAGATGATTTTCGACGAGTTCGAAGATATGCTCTTTGCCGGCTCGGAGTTGGGACACAATATTCTCGGCACGAAGCAGGCGTTGAGAAGGTACGGTACCGAAAATATACGCGTATTTCGTCGTCGTACACATACAACCGACCAGATGGTATTCGCGTCGATAGGCAATATCTCTGCCGAGACGGCTGCGGCTGTTGCGCAACGCTGCTTTGCGGAGCGTGAGGCGTCGGTGCGAGCATACGAAAGAGCGGTGCCTGCGGCGTGCAAACCCTTTGAAAGGCGTGTTGTCAAACATACTCATCAGAATCACTGTATTATAGGCAATCGTGCTTACAGTATACGCGATGCGCGCCGTCTGCCGCTTGCATTGCTGGTCAATATCCTCGGAGGGCCATGCGCCAACTCGCTGCTGAATGTCGTCGTGCGCGAGAAGCACGGTCTGTCATATAATATCGAAGCAAACTATACCCCCTATGCCGACAGTGGGATAGTTGCTGTATATTTCAGTTCGGATAACGGCAATGCGGACATGTGCCTTGAACTTATAGACACTCAAATCAAAAAGTTACAGCAATCATATATCACGCCGCGTCAGTTATCAATGGCCAAAAGGCAGTTTATGGCCCAGTTGGCGATATCTATGGAGGGAAACGAGGGTTATATGCTCGGTTTGGGCAAGAGCCTGCTTGTACATGATGAGGTTGATACCTTTGAAGATATATGCCGTAAAATAGATGCCATAAGCGCTGCGCAACTTGTGGAGGTTGCCAACGAGGTGCTTGCCGATAACTCGATACTTATATACAAATAGCAATGATTGAAGAAGTTCTGCTGCCGTTTGTGAGTGAACGATTTCTGCGCGATGAACGCTATCGCGACGGACATCTGCGCATACTGAATGCGCTGCCGCAGCGTCGTGTACTCGGCATGCATATACCAGATATGAAGCAACTTGCCCGCAATCTCTGCCGTCAGGGCAACTCGGATGAGATAATACGCAATTTCGAACAGGAACCGAGTGAAAACCTCTCTTATGAGGAGATTGTTATATGGGGCTACCTTATAAATATGCAAAAATGCACGCTCGATGAACGTCTGGAGATGCTCTCGCGTTTTATTCCCGTCATAGATTGCTGGGCTGTGTGCGACTGCTGGTGCTGCAATGCCAAGTGGATAGCCAAGGCCGACAAGGAGCGCATTTGGACTTTTCTGCAAACCTGTTTCGATTCGGATAAAGAGTTTGAAGTGCGCTTTGCCGTCATTGTCTCCATGCTCTATTTTCTGAATGATGGGTGGTTTGACCGCGTATTCGACAGAATCGACATGATAGACTTCGGACGCATAAAGTCGCAATACCGCACCGCCAAAGGCAAACCTGTAAAACCTCAGGAGGGAACCGTGCAGGGTGCCGAGCCATATTATGTACGTATGGGCGTTGCGTGGTTGCTCGCCTCGGCCCTGGCCAAGTATCCCGACAGCACACGAGACTATGTAAACCGCTCCAATCTGCCGTCCGACGTGATTAAACTCTATATCCGCAAGGCTCGCGAATCATTCAGAACCCGAACTGCAAATGCCCTATGAATCCGTTAGAACAATATGTGCGCGACCACTCGTCGCTTGAAGATGCTCTGCTGCAAGACCTTGACCGCGAAACAAACCTGCGTGCCGTAGCGCCGCAAATGCTGTCCGGACACCTTCAAGGTAAGTTGCTGACTATGCTTGTGCGTATGACGCAAGCGCGCCGTGTACTCGAAATCGGAACATTTTCGGGCTATTCGGCTCTGTGTCTTGCGGCAGGGCTGGATGATGACGGCGAACTGTACACCTGCGACCCCGATGACGAGATACTTGAACTTGCTCAGTCATTCTTCGACCGCAGCGAGTACGGAAGCCGTATCCGCGTACATGCAGGCTCGGCACTGGATATTGCACCGGCACTTGGAGGGGAGTTCGACTTTGTTTTTATGGATGGCGACAAGCGTGAATATCCCGAATATTACCGTATGCTTATGGGCGATAATACGGGTAAACCGTTGGTGCGCAGCGGTTCGGTAATTGTTGCCGACAATATTCTGTGGTACGGTAAAGTCGCGCAGCCGGTCGCTCACGGCGACCGCCACACGCAGGCTCTGTTGGAGTTCAATGACATGGTTCGCAACGACAGCAGGGTAGAGAACGTTATCCTTCCACTCCGCGACGGACTGAATATTATTAGGGTGAAATAAAAGGAGGCAATTGCCTCCTTTTATTTCTTGTAGATTATAAGTCTTCGCCGTTGGCTTGGTTGTATCCGTTATCGTAGAAAATTAAGATATAATATTTTCCCAAATATTCCGATATCATAAACCAAACAGATTTCTGTAGCGCTACATTAGGTAATTGAAAATATGATGCTTGATATTGCTTCTTATTTACCGACATGTTATACGAAATATTTTCATCATCAGGTATGCTGTAATCTACTCCAAATGAAGTATATTTGGAGTTATTCTCAAACTGTCGGCAC
>JAFLRT010000055.1 GCA_022511295.1 Alistipes sp.
CACATAATGATAGGTTTTCGTTTTTATTACCGAACTACTATTCTTCTACAAATACTTCTCCCTTCATATCCGACACGGCATCGAGCGGAATTGCCGTTCCGTCCGTCAGTACGATTTTACCCTCGACATCATCGACCTTTTTTATTGTTCCCGTTGCGGTGCAATACCTGCCGCCACGTTTCCTTTTGTCCGGCAGGAAATAGGTTATCTCGATAACCGGATTGTCATCGCGCTGAAGCAGCCAGTTCATCTTGCGATTCAGTTCGTCGCGTTCACTCTGCGACAGATCCCGCTGCTCATCGGTCAGCCGGGCTGTCTCTTCAACTGCGGCATCGTGGCCCGTCAGGGCAGCAAACGGAGCGAACTGGGCGGCACGGTTGTAGAGCGACATCTGCGGGTGTCGCTTCGATACGTGGTGCGGTAGGTCGATAATATCGTCGTATGGTGTCTTCATGCCTTGTGTCCTCCGATTTGCTCGTTACGTTCTTTCGCGGTTGCGCCCTCCTCAAAGTTCAGTCCTTTGAGAATAGCGTTCTTGCCGAACTGTTTTTTGATTTTCAGAATTGCCTCCTGTGCCTTTCGCTCCTTTGTCAGTTCGGCATCTTCCTTTGCCTGCTCCGCCTCAATAGCGTCGTAGTCCGCAAACAGGTCATACTGCATAGGGGCAGTCTGCTGTTTTGCTTTTCCCTCTTCTATGACACGATTGGTTGTCAGATTGAGGCGTCGCACCAACAGGTCGCTGTTGATGATTCTATCGTACAACTCCATCGTGGCCTTGACTATCTGCCGCGCCGACGAGGTGGGCTTGGGCAGATTGCTTGTTCCTTGTGAGTGTTTGGGTATCTGGCGGCCATAATAGTCGGTCTTTATCTCTCCCTTATATTTGGCGCGAATCGCAGGGTCTTTCAGACTCTCCGTATCATAGCCGACAACCAGTACGAGCTGATCTGTGACCAACCCTTTGTCGAGCAGGTCGAGGGCCGCAGCCTCCGCCATCTCACGCACGACGACACGAGCTTTCTTCGGCGTGTACGGCTCTTGCAACACCTGACCGCTGCTGAAAGAATTTGTTTCGGGCTTGTACGACTTCACCGCCTCGATGGTACACGGCTCCCAGCCCCAGGCGTGGTCTATCAGCAGCTCCGCGTTCACGCCGAAGAGGTTGTAGAGCAACTCTTCGTTCCGTTCGGACTGGAGGGCGATGTCTCCCATTGTATAGATGCCATACGGAGCCAGACGCTCCGATATGCCTTTGCCTACACGCCAGAAATCCGTCAGCGGACGGTGCGTCCACAGCTGCTGCCGATAACTCATCTCGTCCAGTTCGGCGATGCGCACGCCGTCCTTATCTGCGGGAATATGCTTGGCGACAATATCCATCGCCACCTTCGCCAGATACATATTGGTTCCGATGCCTGCCGTTGCTGTGATACCGGTCTGATTGAGGACATCACGAATGATTGTCATCGCCAGTTCGTGCGCCGTCATCTTATAGGACGACAAGTATGACGTGACGTCCATAAACACTTCATCTATGGAGTAGACGTGTATGTCTTCGGGCGCTATGTATTTGAGATATATCTCATAGATGCGCGTGCTGTACTCTATATAGAACGCCATACGGGGTGGGGCGACAAGGTAATCGACCTCCCAGTCCGGGTGCGACTTCAGCTCTATGTCCGAGACGGATTTCCCGTTCAGGCGGCGTCCGTTGGCTTTATACCGCCGCTCGTTGTTTACCTCGCGTATGCGCTGGACGACCTCGAACAGTCGCGCACGACCGCCGATGCCGTATGCCTTCATCGACGGGCTGACGGCAAGACAAATCGTCTTCTCTGTTCTGCGCTTGTCTGCTACGACGAGGTTGGTGGTAAGAGGATTCAAACCTCTCTCCACGCACTCGACCGACGCATAGAACGATTTGAGGTCGATGGCTATATAGATGCGATTGTCGGACATACTCTTTGCATAGCAAATAGTGTGTCACTTTTTTGCTTTTGACTCCCGACGTCCGGACATCACGCTGTATTTGCCTCTGTCAAGCGGAATATTATATCTGTTCAGCACAGCAAATACCGTTGTTTTGCTCTTTGTACTTGTCGCTGCCATAATATCGGGTATCGTATACCCGTTGCGGTACATATCGATGATAATCTTGTCCCGCTCTGCCTTGGGCGGCTTGACCTTTTTCTCTTCCTTCATCATCTTGATATTGCGGTGCAACTCAAAGATGTGGGCGGAAGCCTTGCGAAGAGCCGTTACCTCTTCCGGCAAAGCACCTATCATATACAGTACATCTGCGGCAGTTGTCTCCGGGAACAACTCGTTACGTGTATCTATCTCGTCTCGGATAGAGATAATCCGCACAGCCTTGACCCGGCAGTATTCGACAAACTTGGACAACTCGGCAGAGCTGCGAATCGCGTTGCTGAATTTTGCGATGACAAGCTCATCTCCACGCGAGAGCGTCGTAAGCAGTTGCTTCCATTGCGGACGTGTTTCCTCCCGCTTCTCGGATTCTTCCACCACTTGTACACAACCGTATTCGGTCATCCACGCCTTATCCGACTCGTATTCCGCGTAGTCACTGGCCTTAAATATGTACCCAATTCTTGCCATTTTTGAACTGTATATGAAAACAAATGCAAATATAATATTTGTTTCCGAGAAAAGTGAACTCGCAGGAAAAATATTTTTTGTGACAGCCCAACAAGGACGGCTTTATTTTCATTTGTTTTCATTGATAATTAAACTATTAAGTCCAATATAAAATAATTCGTAAACTTTTATATTTTTCTATTGCGATGCTCGAAAATGTACTTACCTTTGCGGAAAATGAACTATAAATGAACTATGCGCAAAGGAAAATTGAACTACATTTGGACTATGCTGATGGCCGCACTGTTTGCCACAGTATTGTTCACTTCGTGCAGCGATAATAACGGCGGGGCAATCCTCAAAACCGCAGCCAATCCTGCCATTGCTTACCGGGCATATCTGCTCGATATTCGCAGTCGAGAGAATCTCTCTACGCAGGAACTGGCCTCCGAACTTCGCCGCTGGCAAGCGTTGGACGATTCCGTCGCTCTGCATCTGAAACGCGACACGCTGTCATTCCATACTGATACGCGCAACGAATGCGACCTGTTGCACGACTCCGTCCGCACGGAGTTCTGTCGGCTGGCCATGACACAGCCGCGAACATACAGCGATATGCTCTATCTGAAAGAGTGCGTGTCTCCTTATTTCTATGACGAGGAACTGATGCTATCGGTCGATGATGTCGAGCCGTTCTTTGAGAGCGTCAGCCATCAGCCGCCTTTTGCCGGCGACGGCGAGCAAACCGTCAAGGCATATAGGGATATGCTGCGCAAGACTCTTGGCAGAGGCATCCACAGCACAGACGATCTTATGCTTTTCATCAGGCGAGAAGATGCCGTCTATCGGGCATTCCTTACTCATCTGAACGAACTGGGACAAATGAATGTCGCTGACATCACGCGCGACACCGAGCGTTGCTGTATGCAGGTCTTTCAAGCGGCAGAGCAGGAAGAGATATCATACAAAGAGGCGATGATATATCTGGCTATGCGCACCAACCGTCGGCTGCTGCTCAACGCTCAACAGTGCGCCAATGATATCCGGGCCGGCAAGGTCAAGACGGCAGACCAGGCGCAAGCCTATATCTGGATGCTCCTGCAACCTTACTCCTCTTTGGACGCATTCAGCATCGCTCTGCTGACTCCGCAGGAGCGGAAGACGCTTCATCAGATTGCCGCCGATACACCCGAACTTCTTGACAGGCTCGGCAAAGCCGTGTCGCTCGACAACGAACAACTCGGCGATATTCCGTCGCTGCTTGTTCAGGCATATATCTCAACGCTGTAAACGAAAAACCGATATGATTATGATGCAACATTTCATCGACAACTTCATGGCTCTTGTGCCGCTCCAACTGCCACAGCTGATAGATGTGACGACAATGGAGGAGCCGGAGTTCTATGGCGATTACGCACTGCTGCGCTTTCCGCTCAAAGACCCCTACGAACTGGAAGAAGTATTGGATATGCTGGAGGACGACATCGAGCTGATAACGCTCTATCATCATATCCCGTCATCGTCGGTCGACTATGGACAGAGTGCCTGCGCATATTCCAATCCCGCCTTCGGTCAGATGTTCAAGGTCAATGTGCAGACGAACGGCAGCGGCAAGGTCAGTCTTGTCTCCGTCACTATCTACGACTCTTTGGAACTGATGTGCGGCGATGTATGTCTCGACCTCAAACTCCACAGCGAACGGGACGGATATTTCAAATATAAGAAGAACAAAGAGGACGTACTGATAGACTTCTTATGAGAAACACCATATACAGACAGATGGTCTATTGGATCAACAACAACCGTACATGGATTGAGGTTGCAGATGCTTATGTGTACAAAGAGCATATCCTCACGCGCAATGGCAGAACGACCTGTCTTGTCGGACGCACATTAGTCCTGCGGGCATTTCGTGAACACGACGGCTATGCGGTCGGGCAGACTTGGGATATTCCGGACCACGAACTGGACAGGGCTTTGGCAGCCTACCGCAAGAGCGACTACTCCTTCAAGTGCCGCATCAAGAAAGGCGGCTCGTATCTGACCGCCAAAGATGCCGAGACCATTATCCGACTGGCTACGCATGATGTTATCCATTTGGAACTTATCGAACAGCCCACTCATAAATATTACTAATTATTCATACTATGATTTGGAAGATACTCATTCTTTTCTACCTGGCACTGATTATCGCCGTGCCGATGGTACTGTACAAGAGCAAACGCCCTTTTATGGCAAAGTTTTATCGCAGTATGCTCAGCAGCCGGAGCGCTCGCAAACTCTATACGCAGGTGCTGCTGATTGTCCTGCTGCTGTTCCACTATGTCTATGCCGGCGGCAACCACGCCGACTTCGGCATAGTCTTCTCGACCATTGTATGTGCCACTCTCTACTCATTCCGTCGGGCGGACAAGTGGCTGCGCCGTCTTCATGACGAGAAGAAACCGGCTGTCATTGTCGCCGTCGTTTCTGTGGTCATTGCGGCAGTCCCGCATATGTTCACGCTGGGCGTTACAGGTGCATATCTTCTTTTGGCTGCACTGTTCTATCCGTCCGGGCGGGCATTGTCCGAATGGGCGGATGAGAACACACGCCCTGACTGGCGCGAACATCCCGAATCGCTGTCCGACTTTTACTACTGAAATCATCACGCGCGGCTGCCACGATGATGTGGATACTGGCAGTCGAAGCTATCCACGCAATATGTGTAATCAATTAACAGAACAAAGATGAAAGACAACAAGAAAAACATCGCCATCGTATTGGCAAGCGCGGATGTGTTCGACTTTCTCCGCGAGAAGGTCGGCGAGCGCAAGACGCGCACGGAGGCTTACTACGACCTTCTGGACAAATCACTGGCAGGATTTGTCTCCGAGTTCCTGCGCAGCACCGACTATGAGCTTATGCCCAATCAGTGCCATGTAACCATCTCCGACCTCGCGGAGAAGTGGCACTGGCATCGCGCCACCGTCCGCTCCTTCCTCGAAATGCTGGAGCAGCTCGGACAGCTCGAAAAGGTCAAACTGCCCAAGAGCATTGTCATCACTATGCCCGTCGGCTTCGGCAAGTCTGTCTTCGCAGACAACGGACACGATGCAGACGACTTTGACCAAATCCTCGACAGCGTACTGTCCGGTTGGGTCATCGGCAAATTGTCATCGTTCGAGGCGGCTGCTCTGTGTGAGCAGATCATCCGCGAATGTCTCGACAACTATGCCAATCCGAAGAGCGGTCAGCCGTCGGACGGCTCCGCCGAACTGACGGAAAAGGACATCGTACAGAAAGAGGACGACCTGCGCGAAAAGGCGATGGCTTGCATCGCTCGCGCCGCACTTGCGCGCGTACTGCGCAAGTCACGCTTCGGCGACATCGCTCCGTTGGAGGCATACTTCCACTCCGCCCTCGGCGAAGAGTGGGCTGCACTCATCGACACCTTCAAGGGACTGGCAGAGCTGCTCGTGGAGGGAGAGACCGACATTCTCGGCGAGGAACTCGAAGAGAACGCCGCGCTGCGCGATTCCCTTTACAAATCTTTCCAGACCCTGCTGGGCAGGAAAGAAGACGCCTGACAGGGCGTATAACCCCTTCTGAAACCATTGTACAAACAGGGATAATCCTCTTCAACTCTGCGGCAGATTCTCTGCCGATACTTTAAGGCAAGCAGGCTTGCCTGGTGCCAGATAAAGCCCCTTCGGGGTAGCCTAATCCCCCGACCGGCTGAAGCCGACGGGAAGGCTGTCCAGATAAACTGCAAGCAGGGACAGGAGGATTATCCACCAAATGGTAGATACGATATGGCAAATGCAAAGCAAGTAATGGACTTCAGGCCGTCCAAAGGCTTCTCATCAAGCCAGAGTAACGAGCATCTCCGTAAGTGGACGGAGAAGAGCTGGGAGAATGCCTTGAAGATAGGCAACTACGACCCCACGCGCGAGAGGCTGAACTTCGAGGTCGTGAGCGGCGGCAAGATCCGTCCCGTCGACAAGGAGCGCAGTATACCGCAGCGTATGGCCGACCTGCTCCGTTGGAGAGGCATCAATGACCCCAACGCAGGTCTTGAAGAGCCGAAGTACCGCACTGTCGTGAACTTCATCTTCGGCGGCTCACGGGAGCGTATGCAGGAGCTGGCATTCGGCAACCAAGCCGTCGATTACGGCAAGGGAGCCGACAACTCCGCCGTCGTCCGCAAGCCCGACATCGAGCAGTGGGCGAAGTATGTCTATACATTCGTCAGTGGCAAATACGGCGAAGAGAATATCGCCGCCTTCATTGTACATCTTGATGAATTGAACCCTCATATCCACTGTACGCTTTTGCCGATTAAGGACGGCAGGTTTGCGTACAAAGATATTTTTGCTGGGAAAGACAAGTTCGAGTACAGTGCCAGAATGAAGCAGCTTCACAGCGACTTCGCCGAGGTCAACCGCCGATGGGGAATGTCGCGCGGAGCGAGCGTCTCCGAGACCGGAGCGCAGCATCGGACGACAGAAGAGTATCGCCGTCATCTCTCCGATGAGTGTACGACTATCGAGCAGCAGATTGAACAGCACCGCAAAGCACTATCTGAACTTCAATCGGACATTCGTCTGGCAGAGCGTCGCGTCAAGGGACTCACGACGATGGTCGAGAATCTTCAAAAGGACAAAGCCGAGAAGGAGGCACAGATAGCGGCAGCCGAGCGGGAACTGGCATCTCACAGCGGCGACGCGCAGGAGCTCTCCGAACGTATCGCACGGCTCCAGTCCGAACTGGGCGGCATCGAGGCGAAACTGGCAGACAAGAACGAGAAGTTGCAGGAGGCTGACCGACGCCTCGCCGTACTCAAAGAGGATATGGATGCCATTCAGCTGCGCACGGAGGAACTGAAAGCCGAAGCCTACAAATACTCCGGCGATGTGCAGTCGAAAGTGGACACTCTGCTCAAAGATGTTCTTCTCGAAGATGTGGTCAGCGAGTACCGCGACCTGTCGGCACAGATGAACGATGCCGAGCGGCAGCTGTTCGACGATTCGCTCCTTCGCTCCATAGCCGAGCAGGGGCAGGAGGTGATGCACTGCGCCACGATGCTCTTTCTCGGTATGGTCGATGATGCCACTACTTTTGCCGAAACACGCGGCGGCGGAGGTGGCGGCAAGAAGTCCGGCTGGGGCCGCGATGACGACGAAGACAACCGTGCGTGGGCGCGACGCTGTATGCGTATGGCCAAGCGTATGATGCGCCCGGCAATCGGCAAAAAGCCCAAGCGTTAATCGGCAAAGTTCTCAATCACAAACAACCAAGTAACGACAAAAAAACTTTTGAATATGACACGGAAAATCATTTTTATCTTCGCAGTGCTTTGTTCACTGCATCTGCGGGCCAGCGCCCAGTCTTCGGATATGGACTCTGCCGCATACGCAGCCGTCGTCGATGACAACGGACTGCTCAATCCTATGCAGCCTGCATACCTCGACGGAGTGATAACCTCGCCGCCCTGGAGCGGCAACTGGTTTGTCACGATCTCCGGCGGAGCCACCGCATTTCTCGGCACGCCGCTCGGCTGCGATGACCTCTTCGGGCGTATCCAGCCGGCGTACAATGTGGCGGTCGGCAAGTGGTTTACACCGGCAATCGGCGCACGAATAGACTATCAGGGAATGTGGCTGCGCGACAGCGAGAGTGCCAGTCAGAACTATCACTATGTACACGCAGACCTGATGTGGAATCTGCTCGGCAAACGGTACGCCAAACAGGAACAGGTGCGGTGGAATCTCTCGCCGTTCTTCGGTGTCGGACTGCTTCACAACGCCACGCTCCGCAGCAATCCGTTCGCTTTCTCCTACGGCTTGCAGGGCGAATACAATATCTCGCGCCGCGTCAGCTTCGTGATGGAGTTGTCGGGAATGACAACCTTTCAGGACTTCTACGGCTACGGCAATGCCAACCGACTTGGCGACAATATGCTGACGCTGACAGCCGGATTCGCGTTCCGTCTGGGGAAGAGCGGTTGGAAGCGTGCAGTCGATGCCGCCCCGTACATTCGGCAAAACGATTGGCTAATAGACTACGCCAACAGGCTCTCGGAGAGCAACCGCCGATATGTCAGTCAGCACGAGAAAGACACCCGAACACTTGTCGAGTTGAAGAAGATTCTGGAAATCGAGGGGCTGCTCGATATGTGCAGTCGACTGTTCGATAATGACAGCGGAGAATACGCCACTTTTCCGCGCAACGATTACAGCGGTCTGAACTCACTCCGCGCCCGGCTGAAGAACAGAGACTGGGACGGCAAATCGCCGCTTATCGACAAGAACGCAGCAAAGAGCGGCAAGAGACGGGTGCGTGACAAAACTGGCACGGATAGCAGCGACATCTCCGGCAACGCAGAGAATGGTGCCGGCATCTCCGGTGGCGGGCAGAACAATGATCGCAGCAGGTCATCATCGGAGCAGTCTGACGGCTATGGTCGTGACGCAAATACGGAAACCTCTTTTACGGACTATCTCACGCTTATAGAGTCCGGCGAAGAGTGTATCG
>JAFLRT010000056.1 GCA_022511295.1 Alistipes sp.
CACCCCTATCGAGCGAGAAGCAATCGAAAAGGTGTTTGAGAAATACGGAGTAACCAACTGCTGGGACGCATAGCCATGATAACCGAAACGCTGACAAGACGCGAGGCAAATGTCGTTGAGTGCATCGCCGTAGACAATCTGACCGTCAAAGAGACGGCCGCGAAGCTCTGCGTGGTGAACCAATGTATTAAAGGCCATATCCAGCACATCTACGACAAGCTGGGCATCAAGCGCAACTTGCAAGCGTTGACGAAGTGGTACTACACCGGCGGCCGAGAGCAGATAAAGGCTACGATGCTGATGCTGGTGTTCCTGATGGAGATTAACACGACGAACCTCGACGGCCGGATGCTCCGCACACGCGCACGCCGCCGCAGCAAAGACGAAATCGAGGCCATCGTCGACTGGGAGGGATTTATTTAATAATTAATAACATCGAATTTATGGGAACATTAATCATTGTGGTCTACGCCATGACGCTTATAATGCTGTTGCTTATGATAGCGAGGTTAGGTATAGATTTTTACGAATCAATTAAATTGAGAAAACTTCGTCTTAAGATTGACGAAAGAATCAAAAATCTTGAACAGCAGGAATCCAACGAGAAGAAAGAGTAGTATGCTTGAAGTATTACAATACATATTCGGTAGTTTTTGGCGGTTTTTAGGCGTTGTCGTAATGCTTGCAGTTATCTGTGATAGCAACCTGATTCGCATAACAAACGTAAAGAACGGCAAAAACAAGGAATAGCGGCCAAGCTTACTGAAACACTGGGACGACAGCCGGAAAGACGGCACAGGCAGGTAGGCAGCTAACGGCAGGCTGCAGAATGAGTCCGGCGGAGTGTTCCGCTGCTGTTGATAATCGCCACCCGTGCGGGGTTCGAGTCCCCGCCCTGCCACAAACTAACAACAACTAACTATGGAAAACAGACAATTTACACCCGAGAACATTACCGAGTTGAAAGACCATGAAGTCTTTGTGTTCGGTTCCAACATGAACGGCAACCACGCCGGCGGCGCAGCTCGTATCGCTGTCGAAAAGTTCGGCGCAATCATGGGACAGGCAGAGGGCCTGCAAGGTCAGGCATACGCTATCCCGACGCTCGACAAAGATATGCAAAAAGTGAGCGAGGATGACATCGAGATGTCGGTAACGAAACTTTATGACTTCGCAAAGCACAACCCCGACAAAACATTCTACGTTACCAAAATAGGCTGCGGTATTGCAGGATTCAACCAGTATCGCATTGGCGATATATTCAAACGACTTGACACGCCCGAGAATGTAATACTGCCGAAAGAGTTCTGTGTTCTGGAGGGCTACAAGGCGTTCAACAACGATATGACGTGCCGCGGATTCCAATACAAGGAGGGCGAGACGTATTCGGAGGATGTAACCCCCGATGTATGCAGCCGCGGGTTTCATTTCTGCGAGAATCCGTTGGCTGTGCGAGATTACTATTCAGCGGCCGACGGCAAGGCCAATCACATTCACAAAGTAGAGGCTATCGGACTCACGAAAACCGACGGAAACAAGAGCGCAACGAATAAAATCAGAATCGGTGCAAGACTCGATATTGCTGGTTTATGCCGCGCGCATTTCGAGTATGTACACAATCGTTGCACAAACGAGAATAATGCGGAGCCTGAACAACCGGCTGCTGCTGGGGAGAACGGTTCGGCTGCTGCTGGGGAGAACGGTTCGGCTGCTGCTGGGTTCAAAGGTTCGGCTGCTGCTGGGTCATACGGTTCGGCGGTATCGCGTGGAAGTGCTGAAAGCGGCAAGAATGGCATATCTGTCGCTCGTGGCAACGACGTAAAGGTACGCGGCGGAATGGGAGCCATCCTGCTGCTGGCTGAAGAATACAAGTCTGGCGAGAACGACGATGTGTATGCCATCAAGCAGTGGAAAGCGGCAGTTGTCGATGGCGAGACCATCAAGGCCGACACGTGGTATAAGCTCGTCGATGGCGAGTTCGTGGAGTGTAAAGAATAGCATTTTAATAAATTTAATAATTAAAACATTATGGGTATTCAAATTCTTATTATTACAGCAATCGCTTTATTGGCCGCAGTATTGGTTTTCGCTTCGTACGTAAAAGCACCACCCGCAGTCGCTTACATTATTTCAGGTTTGAGCAAAAGCCCGCGAGTTCTTATCGGAAAAGGAGGTTTTCGCATTCCATTTTTTGAACGATTGGATAAAGTTTATCTCGGACAGATTACGGTAGATATTAAGACTGAAACCTCAGTGCCGACAAATGACTTTATCAATGTTGATGTCGATGCAGTAGCGAAAATCCGTGTACAACCTACGAATGAGGGTATTCGTTTGGCGGCGAAGAACTTTTTGAATATGTCTGCCGAACTTATCGCCTCACAGTTGCAAGATTCATTGCAAGGTAATATGCGTGAGATTATCGGTACGCTCGACTTGAAATCTTTGAATACAGACCGTGACGGTTTCTCCGACCAAGTTATGACGAAAGCAAGCCCCGATATGGCAAAATTGGGTATTGAGATTATTTCGTGCAATATCCAAAACGTAACCGACCGCGAGGGGCTTATCCGCGACTTGGGTGCTGACAATACGTTTAAGATTAAAAAGGACGCTTCGATTACGAAAGCGAATGCGGAGCGAGATATTGCTATCGAGGTTGCGGCAGCGAACAAGGCGGCTAACGATGCTCGCGTGGATGCTGACACAGCTATTGCTGAAAAGAACAATGTGCTTGACTTGAAAAAGGCTGACCTCAAACGCATTGCTGACGAGCGACGCGCTATCGCTGATGCAGCGTACGAAATCCAAAAGCAAGAACAGCAAAAGGAAATCAATATTCGCACTGTAGATGCGAATATCGAAAAGACGCGCCGTGAACAGGTACTTTCGGAAGAGCAAATCAAAATTCAAGAAAACGTACTTTCGGCGCAGGTTAAAAAGACCGCCGAAGCCGATAAGTATAAGACCGAGATTGACGCAGCCGCAGACCTCGAACAACGCAAGCGTGTAGCGGAGGCAGAAAAGTACGAAGCTGAGCAGAGAGCATTGGCGCGTAGGGCAGAGGCTGACGCTGCGCAATACCAAATGGAAAAGGAAGCCGCAGGTATCAAGGCAAAGGGCGAAGCCGAAGCATATGCAATCGCTCAAAAGGGTAAGGCGGAAGCGGAGGCTATGGATAAGAAAGCCGAAGCCTACAAGAAGTATAACGGCGCGGCTATCGCTGAAATGTTTGTCAGTGTGCTGCCCGCGATGTGTGAAAAGGTCGCTAATCCGCTATCCAATATCGGTGAAGTCAAAATCTACGGCACAAGCGGCAATGGCGTATCTGAAATGTCAGGGCAAGTTCCTGTGGTTATCAAGCAGGTTATGGACACGATGTCGGAGGCTACTGGCGTGGATATGCGCGAGATTGTCAAGTCTAACACGTTGGCAGCTCACACTGACCGCAATGTTGATGTAAAAGGCATTGACATATGCAATAAAAAACAAACCAAGCAATAATTAATCGAGGGAGGCGAACCCCTCAAAGAGTGCAGTGGTGTAAAGGCGCATTGAGAAGGGAGCCGGTTCGATTCCGGCCTGCACTCCAAAATAGCTACCCTTTGAGGTGAGCGGTTAGCGCTTGGCAACAACCGCAGCGAAAGCAGAAAAGCGCAGCAGTCCGGCAACGACGGACAACCTACTACAAAGCGACGTACCTTGACATGATTCAGCCCTCGACCCGACGTCGGAATACCGGCATCGGCCGCGAGGTTAAACCCAGCGAGCGACTTGGCGCAGACGGGCGCTGCCGTATTCGGTTACGGCAAGCGATGAATACCATGCCTCGTGCGATGACCCGACGCGTTCGGCGAGCATGACACTACGATTCATCGGGGCTATACGTGCCCCGCGAATATACAGCGCGGTGTGGGTTGAATGTCCCTATCCGCGCACAAAGGCCCGCGCGAATTTCGTCTCGCACACACTTCCAGCATCATCTGTTTATAGCGCGGGCATCTTATCGGCGTACCGACAACGCGATTGTGTTTAAGGGTTTTTTCATAGGAATTTTGTCGGTGCGTCGATTATCTAAAGGTCAGCGGCACCTCAAACGCCGCGAGGTTTTTTACTCATTTAAGTTCAGGTTAATAGTTTAGGAGGGCAACCTCCGAAGCGGACGTCACCTGTGACAGCGCGCGTCCGTCTTTTATTTAGAGCTGTGGTGCAATGGTAACACACCGGCCGGCAAGTGGTTTGACCGGCGGAGATTCGGGGTTCAATTCCTCGCGGCTCTGCAAATATGCCTCCGAGGCGAGCCGAAAGGCAGCACACTTCGGGGGCGGTACCAAAGAAAATCAAAGCAAAAATATATGACAAAGACAACACTCCGAAAGTCAACCGACGATGCAAAGTGCTGCGGTGAGTGCCGCTACTTTTACGACGAGGGTGTCTACGGCGACGGCGAGTGCGCCGTGCATCCCGATATATGCGCATACTGCGAGGATGTATGCAACGAGTTCCAACCGAAATACTACGGCGACGACGAGGGTCGGCCGGAATAGCCATGGCTGACGAATCGCTGTTTGTGCGCGACCGGCGGCAGGAGCTTGCAACACTGGCGCGGGCAAAGGAACGGAACGCATCGCGCACGGTGCCGGTGCGAGTTGGCGGCGGCGTGGTCTACGTCACGCCCCAGCAGGCCGCCGACAGCAAATATATGAATCGACTAATGAAAAATTACGGATGATATGAAAACAAAAAAAGTCAAAGCAATTCGGGGGGGGCAAGTTCGGATATTTGATTCCGCAGCAGAAGCTGCCCGAATTGTCGGCGGTTTCGCTACGAACATAACAGCCTCCATACGTGGCCGCGTAAAATCATACCGAGGCTATCGCTGGGAATACGTTCGCGAGCACAGATTCAAAGCGCACCCCGACACCGACTGTATGCCGATTCCTGCGATATTCAGAAAAGGAATGAATTTTGATTAGTTGAAAGAGTCCGAGTGCTTGGGAAGTTCAAAACCGATTAGCACTTACGCCGCGAGACGCTTGCGGGAACCCCAAAATCCCCGACAATGCTCACGGACGTGCTCAATTCTACCCAGACGCACACGGGTGTACGCCTTTACATGGGTTGGCTTGTCACCGCCGCAATAGAGGTGATTGCCGGTTGTGTGAATACCAATCATTAACGTCGAATTTAATAGGTGTAAAAGGTTTCACGCCCCGTCAATACGTCTAAAGCACTCGGATTTCTTTTTCAAAAATTAAGGTGCCTACTTGGGGATAGACACCTTTCTAACACGGTAGTTGTTTGTTAGTGTTTATTAAATTCGACGCTGCAAATATAACTCATCTTTTCGTGGCGTGCAACAATTATAAATAGATTCGCAAGTCATTCGATTGAACTATAATATTTGTTTATAAATTAAAAAATCTTTTGCAAATTGAAAAAAGTTGCGTATATTTGCACCAGCCAAAGAACCTAATAGTAGGTTTCAAGAATATATACGAATACGCAATAAGGCGTGTCCCTGTGTTCACATCAATTCCTATTGTTGTGGTTCTTTGGCGAGAAAAGGGGGCACGCCTTTCTTTTCGTACATATACAAAAACTTGTTTTAACACTATGCCAAAGAACGAAACAAGTGCCTACACTCCGAAGTACAGTAAGAGCGGCACACCTATCAAATCCAAATTACAGCGTATCGCAGCCGGAACCGGCGTGCTGATGATTCTCTCGACGGCCGCAATCGCCGACGATGACAACTTCCTCGGCGTAATAGCCCACATCGCTATTGCCGTGGCCCTGCTGGCTTACGGCCGCGCATTCGATTTCCAGAACCGTAACAACCGCTAATGCCATGAACACTACACAGCACACCACACATCCGACCAAACGGGCACCGTTCGTATTCGTCGACCCTTACCATCCCGATATGCTGCTGATTCCCTCGCGCACGTTCGACACCACGCCGGTAGTGAACCGCGACGACATCGAGGAGGCGGAGATTATCGAGGAGACGGCCGAAAACAGCGCAATACTCACGCTGGGCGAGCAGGCGATGCGAATCATATTCGAGTTGCTGCGCAAAGAGATTGAGTGGAACACACGCTCCGACAATGAATATGAAATAGAGTGGGGGCAGTACATAATTGGTGCCCGACATCATTACGAAAGCCATGGCGCGAGAGGTGGTGACCACTATTGCGGACAATGGGAGGAGTACGAGGTTGTCGACCGCGACGACATCGAGATTATCTTCGCCTACAACGTCATCGACGACATCGAGGACACCGCCGCCGTGAAGAAACTGAACAACTTCTACAAGAACGTGAAATTAAACAACAACTACAACCATGAAAACGATTGAAGAAAGAGCAGTCGAGTTTGTTAACATTTTAATGAGCGAAAATGAATGTAGCGACCTTCTTCGTGAACTTTTGAAGGAGACATATATTGCCGCTGCGACAGATGAACGCGCCCTGCTAACCGAGTGGCACGACCCGAAAGAGCCGCCGAAAGAAGGCGCAGAATTGCTATTAAAGATTCTGATGCCCGTAGATGAGGGTGATATTAGAACTTACGCAGTTGGGGACTATATTAGGAACGAATTTATAATGCCTAACACCTACGCAGGCGCCAAGGTGCTCGGCTGGCGGTACATTCACGAAAACGACTAACAACAACTAACAACTTACTACTATGGAAAACAACACACCGAACACTGTCGTGCTGGACGCGGCAAAGGAGAAATTCGAGCTTGCCTGCAAACAGGCGCAGTCTCTGCAAATAGTCGATAATTTCGGCGGTGCATTCGTCGCAGCCGGAGTCGTCAGACTTCTGCGCGAGGCCATGACACCCGAAGTCATGAATCAGGTATTCATGCCGCTGATGAACACGAAGGTGGGATTCCTGACTGACCGCACGGGTAAGATAGACAAGAAAACAGGTCGCGCACGCGAACCGTATTCTATGGACATTGTGCGCGACTGCATCATCGACGCTGCGGCGCTGGGTCTGCTGCCCACCGGCAACCAGTTCAACATCATTGCCGACAGGATGTATCCGACAAAGGAGGGATATACGTATCTGCTGAAGAAAATGGGCGTCAAATACATCATCGAGAAATCATATCCGAGTATGCAGGCGCAGTATGCGGATATTCAATGCCGTGTATCCTACAAATACAAGGATGAGGTAAACTCATTTACCGTGAAGCTGAATATCAAAAAGGACGATTATTCATCCGTCGAGCAGATTCAGGGTAAGGCCGAGCGCAAAGCAAAGAAAGCACTGTACGAATATATTACCGGCACAGACCTGGGCGAAGCTGATGAAGAGTCGGCACAGGTTGTCGATGCCACCTATGAGGATGTCACGGCAAAGGATGCGCAGTCGTTCGATGCCTCGCAGTTAAAGACCGAGCAGGATGTAAAAGTAGCCCTTTTGCGAGGTCATATCAGTAAAGCGGAGGCCGATGCCCTGATTGAACAGATGCAACAGAATAAACCTCAAAAAGAGGTTGATACAAAACAACCCGACGAACTTTTTCCCGAGGATAAACAATAATGAATCATGAATGAGAATCCGCTACAAAATTCGCCTGAATGGTACAACGACAGATTGTATCACTTCACATCGTCAGAGCTGCACGAACTGATGTCAAAGCCCAAGAGCGGTGTAGGCGTGTCGAAATCGGCCGAAACCTACATCTACAAGAAACTCGCCGAGGAGATAACCGGCGGCACGTGTTTGGACTACAACCTGCAGACCAAAGAGATGAAATGGGGGCATGAGTATGAGCCGGCCGCCCGCGAGCTGTACGAACAGAGGACAGGGCAGACGGTAACGCTGTGCGGATTCATCGAGTGGTCGGATATATTTGGCGGTTCGCCCGACGGACTTGTGGGCGACGAGGGCGGTATTGAGATAAAGTGCCCGTATAATTCGGCGACGCACGCTCAATACCTGCTCCTCGAAACCCCCGAGGATTTACAGCGGCTGAAGCCCGAATATTACACCCAAATACAGGGTAATATGATGGTGTGCGACCGCAAGTGGTTTGACTTCGTGAGTTACGACCCGCGCGTTCAAAACAAGTCTTTGTCTTTGAAAATACTGCGCATCCCGCGCGATGATGAGTATATCGAAGAAATCAAGAAAGCACTCGAGCGGGCGGATGTATTCCGAAAAGAAAAAATTAATAAACTGACAATGCTATGCGCATGATAAGCAATGCCGACTACGAGCGCTTGCTGACTATCGGCAAAGCGCTGGCCCAGTGCCGCGGCTCGACAACCAAAGAGTCGAACGCACTGCGCAATCTGAAATTATTGTATCGCAAGTTGAACAATCGCAAACACAAAACCAATGAGCAGAATCGACGAAATACGCAATGAGGCACGGATGATTCAGGACTACCTCGAGATAACAATCTCGGACGGCATTAACGAAATGACCGACCGGCTCGAGACGCTGGGCATCTACTACGCCCGCAGCGGCGCATTGCAAGCTGAGGTTGTCGGCCTGCGCGATTCGGCGACTGCAAAAGTATTCCACGACCAAAGCGAGGTAATCGTTAAGTTATCGCCGACCCTTGCGGCGAAACTTATCAAGGGAGCGACTGCCGACCTTAACGCTCTGGAAAAATGGCTCGACCGCATAAATGCGGCGTGCAGCAAACAAGCCGACAACTTGCGAACCCTGATAAGTTTTGAGAAAGAGAGAATGAGATTATAATGGCACGAATCAGAACCATAAAGCCTGAGTTCTTCCTCGATGAGAAAGTCGGAAACCTGCCAATACAGGCCCGACTGCTATTCATCGGCCTTTGGTGTCACGCCGACGACAACGGCGTACTGCGAGGCAATGCTGCATATATCAAAGCTCAAGTATTCCCCTACGATGATAATCTGCGTGTAGGCGAGGTGAAGAAATGGATTGATGCCTTAGTGGAAGCCCGAATGTTAATACCTCTGACGTATAAAGGTGAGAGCTATTACGTTGTTCGCACTTTCCGTAGCCATCAGAAAATCGACCCTCGATACACTAACGAATTAATCCCCGAGGCTGAATATGAGCGACTTATGTCACA
>JAFLRT010000057.1:0-8262 GCA_022511295.1 Alistipes sp.
CCCCCGCTTCGTGCTCATGCGCGCAGCGTATTACTGACGCGTGGAGATGAACTCCAGAACTATCGTGCTGTTCGATACGCTTGTGCGCACGCCGCCGGTCGTGGTCGTGAGCTTTATCGGCAGAAGAAAATTCATCTGCTTATCGCCGTAAAAACCCGTCAGGTCCGTACACACGACCCGTATCGGCTCCGCAGAGCGGTATGTTCCGCGCGGTATCGTCAGCGAAGACTCGACTAATGAGATATGCCGCGGCAGCTGCCACAAATTAGGCTCCGTACCCTCGGGCGTCGCGGCACGAAGCTCCGCATTGCGTCTCTCCAACTCGGACATATCCAACGTAAGTGTTACCTTGATATCGCTCTTGGCCGCTTGCGTGGTGCATACTTCGGCTATGTCGAGGGTGTCGAACGCGCCGCTCAAAAACTGTCCCGTGGAGGATGAGTAGTAGAGCCTGTATGTCGTTGTCGAGGGTTGACGCACATATACCACGTTGGTGTCGTAGTCGTAGTCGTCGAACACCAGTTTGTTGTCGCGGCTGCATGACACCGAGCAGAGGACCGTTACGGCCGCCGCGGCTGCGAATAACATGTTTATACCTTTCATAATCTCTCTTTTTGTGCTGTTATTTGCTTGATGTCAGGTCTATGGTCGTCCATCCAATGCTTCGGGGGTTGGCGGCGTCGCCGTTGTGTTGCGGCGCATCGTGGCCGTTGCCCGTCACGTCGATGAAGGTGTCGGACCCCGGACCTTCGTTCATGGGCAGGTATGCTATGAGGTTGGGGTCGTCGTAACGCGGAGCGATATACATGTAGTTGCGTATCTGCGTTTCGGAGCGCGCCGTTTTCCACACGCGGAACTCGGCCAGATGTATATTGTTTCTCTGATAGGTCCCATTGGAGCTGTTGCAGAGCGTCATCTGGTTCATGTTGAACAGCTGGCCCGCCACGGCGGTATGCTCGTCTACCTTCACGCCGTCCTGATAGAGCGTATATTTGGCATCCGAAGCGGTGTAGGTTACGGCGAAGTGATACCATCGTCCCGCCGTGAGAGGTGTGGTCTTGGGGTCGCCCGTGTCGAATCCCTGGTCGGCGCCCTGCACCTTGATTTGCAGATATCTGTAATCGTTGCCGTATGTCACGTCGCCGAAACGGCAGTAGAAATTGGTCACGTCGCCGCCCGAAACGACTATCACCTGATTGTTGATGTTGAGCACGGTGGGACAGACCCAGAACTCGATGGTGAAGGCCGACAACTGCATGCCCCATGTGCCTTCGCCTGCCGTGCCGTCGGCTTTCTCCGCATAGGGACGCAGCACGGTGCCGCTGTGGGTGGACTGGAATGTCGCCGCGGGGCGCAAACCTATCTCCTTCACAAGCTCGAACGTGTATTTCGACGAGCGTTCGGTGATGCGTGCGCCGTCGCACGACACAATCTGCAAGGGTATGGCATAGGACTTTCCGCCCTCGGCCGTGAAGGGCTGCACGCTGACGGTAATGATGTCCGAGGTGACAGACCCCGCTGGTATCGTCACTTCGTTGTCGAAGAGCACATTCTCCTCGTCTATGCAGACGTAGCTTGTCTGCATCATGCGGTTGTATTCGTTGAGGTTTTCGGCTCTCAATCCGAGCGTTACGGTCACGTCGCGCTCGGCGGGACGGTTCATGCGCAGCGTGAACGTCGTTGTGGACACGCCGTCCGACGAGAGCACCAGATTGCCTCCTTTGGATGCCGCGGCCTCGGAGATATATACCATGTATTCTTCGTTCAGCGGCGGGTTCTTGGCGTCGTTGCAGGCCGTACTCCACAGACATACGACTGCGGCCGCGGCTGCTTTTATGATGTTCGTTGTTTTCATATCGTCTTTGTTTTTTTAGGCTTTTAGTCCGTGACGGGCGGATTCAGAACAGATATTCCGCGGCGTACCGTAGGGTAGTCGGGGCCGTCGGACGACGAGTAGTCGTACTCTATGTGGTAGGCACCGTAGCCTGCGGCCTTGTAGCCCTCGGTCGAGGTGTAATCGTTGTTTATCTGCTCGAGGAAGTAGTGTTTGTCGGCCGCACGCTCGAAGGTGGCGGTGATGATGCTGTGCGTCATCACATGTTCGAACTTGTGGGGCTTGTACGACCTTACAGAGTTGAAAAAGCTGTTGAGCTGCGCCTGACTCGACATCTCGTAGGTCTGCCATGCGATGTACTGTATATGGTCTATAACATCGTCCGCCAACATGGAGTAATAGGGTGTGAGCCACGATACGCCGCCCGGAATATCGACCATGAACATGCGTCCGTCCTTCTCGAACTCCTCGATAAGTTTGCGGGCGAAGTCATTGAAGTAGTTGGGTATGAGCGTACCCCTGTCCTCGAGGTCGGCATCGAAGCCGTCGATGTTGTATTTGCGGCAGGTGTCGGCAATGGCCATGGCATATTTTTCCGCTGCGGCTTTGTACGACTCCGCGGTGCCGTCGGCATAGCCCCAGAACTGCGCTTCGTTTTCGCCTGCGGGCGTGAGACCCGAACCTATGTTGGGCAGACGCCAGCAGAGCACCGCGCGGTGACCGCGTGCCTGAAACTCCTTGAGGTCGGCCTGCTGTGCCTGCGAGAGGTTGCCCCAGCACAGCCACAGACTGACGAAATCCACGCTGTCGGGCAGACCCATAAGCGAACCGCCTTTGGGGCCGTTGCTCTTGCCCGACCAGCTGCCGAACCAGCCGTACATGACGCGGTGCGGCGATTTGAGATACTCTTTGATGTTGCGGTCGTAGGCCGTGTCGCTCTCTTCGGTGGGCTTGGGACTGAAAAAGTCGAGCGCCTCGGAATCGGTCCAGCTGCTGCATCCGCCCGTCAGCGCCACGAATGCCGCGACAACCGCCGTTACCAGAATGGAAAATATCTTTCTGTACATGTTATGATTCGTTTTAAGCATTAATTAGTCATCAGTTTTTCTTGGCCCACCACAAATCGGTGCCGAAGGTATCCGAGCCGCCCAGCATCATCACGGCTGCCTGCAGGTTTTCGGCATTGGAGGTGTACTCCGACTGCGGATATCTCAGTCGGCGCATGCCGCGCGACGAGGATACGTTGTCGGACGAGGGGGCGTTGTTCTTTACTACCGTCAGCAGACGCGGATAGCCCGTGCGTCGTCTGTCGGCCCAGGTCTCCCAGCCGTTGGGGAAGTTGGCCAGCCACTTCTGTATCATTATGCGCTCGCGGTTTACCTCCGCAGATTGCGATTCGTTGTAATAGGGGTATACGGTAGAGGGAGCCGCTGCCGAGAGATTCGATATGGGGTCCACGTAACTCGACGGCGTCTTCTGCGAGGAGAGGTAGTCGCCTATGGCTGCACCGCGCTCGGACATCGACACCGTAACGCCTTTTTCATAGCAGTTTTTGGCCGTGTCGCCCATGCTCCAGCCGTTGAGGGCGCCTTCGGCACGCAGGAACCACGCCTCGGCAGCCGACATGATGAGCTGCGGCGAGTTCTCCTGCAGATTGATGTTCGACAGTTTCTGGTATGTATCCTTCGTCGCGGCCGCGTTGCCCAACTCTATGCCGCTGCGCACGCCCACATAACGGTCCTTCACCGAGGCGTATTCCGCCTTTGTGGCATACAGCGGCAGTCGCGGGTCGTTGTAGCCGTTCATGTAGGTGGTGATATTGGCGCTTATGCGAAGGTCCTTGCCGTCGTCCCACACGAAAGCCGCACGATAGAGCGGGTTCATTCCGTCGTTCTCCGAGGTCCAGGCCGAATCCGACGCCTCGGTCATCACGCCCACGCTGTGCATCACGGCCTCCTCGGCCATGCGGCGTGCCAGCACGGGGTCGGCCGTGGCGTTCGATATGCGTATGGCCATGCGCAGCTTGAGCGTGTTGGCGAACTTGACCCACTTGCCGTAGTCGCCGCCGAAGACCGTATCTCCCTCGGCCAAAGAGGCATCCACGGTGCTTGCCAGGGGCGTCAGGATGCCTATGGCCTTGTTCAGGTCGGCAAACATCGCCTCGTAGAGCTGCGGCATGTCGTCATAGGCCACAGTATAGTCCGCACCCGTAATCTTGGAGTAGGGTATGGGTCCGTAGCAGTCGCTTATCTTGAGCGACGCCGCCACGCGTATTATGAGCGCTATGCCGTAGACGCTGCCCTCGCCGTTGCTCAGGTTCGAAATCTGGAACAGTCCCGTGTAGATTTGGGGCATGATGATGTCGAACACCTGTCCGCAGTTGCCCAGCGTGGGGTTATAGGTCGAATAGGCATATTCGCCGCCGTACTGAATCGGAGGCGTAACCATGCCGCCGTACTCTCCGCCCACGAACTGCTCTATGTACTGACTGTTGTTCTGCTGTATCTGCATCAGCGCCGTCATCATCGACTGCAGATGCGAGGTTGTCAAGGCATTGTCGCCCATCATCTGGTCGGGCGTGGGTGCGAACGGGTCTGTATTCAGGTTCTCGAAGTCGGCCGTGCAGGCGACAGAAGAGATGACTGCCGCCGATATCAATGCGCACTTTATATATTTGTTCATAAATCTTTTCATCGCTTGCTCGTTTTTAGAATGAGAGTTTTACGCTGAAACCTATCTGTCGCAGACTCGGCATCTGGAAAAAGTCCACACCCTGATAGAAGTTGTTGGTTGTTGCGACCGTATTTTCGGGGTCGAAGGGCGCCTTGCAGTATATGAGCCACAGGTTCTTGCCCGTGAGGGCGAGCGTTATGTCGAGTTTGTCCCTGAACCACTTTCGCGGCATGCGGTAGCTCAGGCTCAGGTCGGACAGACGCACGTTGGTGGCGTCATATACGTAATAGGAGCCGGGAGCCTGCGAGATTACGGAGTAGTATTTCTCGGGGTCTACATTCATGCCTCCCACGCTCACGTAGCCTCTGTCGCGGGCCTTGGCCGAAGCCTCCGATACTCCGTAACGGTCCATTATGGCCTGCGTGTCGGATACGACCAAACCGCCCAGACGCGCCGTGAAGGTCCACGACAGGGCCAGACCGCCGTAAGAGAGCGAGCCGGTCCATCCCAAACTGCTCTTGGAGAGCAGCGAACCGATGTATTTGTAGTCGAAAGTCTCGAGCTCTATCGAACCGTCGTTGGGGTCTATCCATATGCCGCCGTTTTTCGACTGCTTTATGCGCTGGTTTATGTATAGGTCGCCCATGGAGCCGCCCTCCGTAAGACGTATCGAGGGGCCGCCGTTCATGCCCAGACTGCCCGTCATGGACAAATACTCCATCTCGATGCGCTCGCCCGTGTCGGGATTTATGGCGCCGTTGGCCAGACTTATGACCTTGTTGTCGTTGTAGGTGTATGTTACGCCCGTGGAGAAGCCCCATTTGTTCCATGTGTTGTTGTATCCCGCGGCAAGCTCCACACCCTGATTTTGTATGTTTCCCGTCTGCACGATGTTGCTGCTGTAGCCCGAAGACTTCGATGCGGGCACGCTGAAAGTCTGGTTGTAGGTGTTGCTGTGGTAGTATGTCAGGTCGGCATACACCTGCCCGCGGAAGAACTTGGCATTCAGACCCACCTCCCACGAACGCGTGTTCTCGGGACGCAGATTGGTGTCGTAATGTGTCGAGGGATGTTCATACTTGTTGGTCTGTGCGCTGTATTGATACTGTACGCGCGTGAGGTATCGCGCGGGCGATGTCGCCACCTCGGCCCACGAACCGCGTATCTTCAGCAGCGATATCTCCCGAGGCATGTCGAACAGCTCGTTGAGGGCAATCGAAAGACCTGCCGAAGGATAAAAATAGGACGACCTGTCGGTGAAGGCCAGATGCGAATCCCAGTCGTTGCGCCCCGTCACCGTAAGGTATAGCCAGTGGTCCCAGCCCAACTCCACGCTGGCGAAGACGCTCTGCGTCTGGTCGTGCCACATGCTCTCGCCGCGCTTCGACGTCGCCAGACGGATGTTGCTGTAAGCAAAGAAGTTGGGTATCTGCTCCAGACCGCCGTTAAGATATGTCATATCTTCGTACATGTTGTTTATCGAAGCACCTATGTTGGCATTCAGACTCAGACGGTCGTCGAGGAAGCGTTTGTTTATGGTGAGTATTGCGTCGGCATACAGCGAGCGGTTGTTGCGCTTCTGATGTTCGTAGTATCCCCGCGTGCTGCCCTCGGTCCAGGTGGTGCTGGTGCCTGCATAATACTTTCTGTAAGAGTCGGTGTCGGAGTTGTCCAGCCGCACGCGGCCCGTGACGTTCATCCAGTCGGTTATGTCCCACTTGAGGCTGACGTTGAACATGTAGCGGCGCTTGTTCAGCTCGTTGAGCATGCGGTACATCACCCAGTAGGGGTTCTGCATGCTCAGGTCGGTCGAAAAGGCCTGCGTCCAGTATTGCTCCATGATGTTGCGCGCCTCGTTGTAGCGCTCGAAAATCTGCACCTCCTGGAAGTTCTCGCCGCGCGGAAAAAGATATACCGATGTCAGCGGGTTGAAGTATTCTCCGCCGCCAACCATGTTCTTGTTGTCCTGCAGGATGTATTGCGCGCCCGCGTCGAGCGTGAGTTTGTCCTTGGCAAAAGTCGTGGTGTTGCGTATAGAGAAGTTGTAGCGGTTGTAGCCGTTGTTGGGCACTATTCCCGTGGCGTTTGTGGTCGATACCGAAGCGTATACCTGATTGTGCTTCGTTCCCGTGGAGAATGTCACGCTGTTGATTTCTGTCAGACCCGTATTGAAGAAGTCTGCGGGGTTGTACGACGACGGCGTGTCGAGTCTGCCGCCCCAGCTCGTCATCTCGCCCTCGCGGTTGCCGTATGTGGTCTGGAAGCGCGGCATTACGAGCGGGCTCGAGAAGCTTGTGTTGTTGCTGTATGTCACGCGCACGGCGCCCGAAGCACCCTTTTTGGTCGTTATGAGCACCACTCCGTTCGCGGCGTCGGAGCCGTAGAGCGCCGCGGCCGAGGGTCCCGTGAGAATCGACATCGACTCTATGTCTTCGGGATTTATGTCGGCCACGCTGTTGGTGCCGGGCTGCATGCCCATCAGGTTGCCCGAGGTGTTGCCGTTGTTGATGTTGAACATGGGCACGCCGTCGATGACGTAGAGGGCGTTGTCATCCTTTGTAAGCGATTTTGTGCCTCGCATTATCACGCGCGCCGCACCGCCGGTGCCTGCCGCCGAGGTGTTGATTGTCACGCCTGCAACCTTGCCCACCATGGAGTTGATGAAGTTGGCCTCCTTGATTTGAGTCATCTCCTCGCCGCCTATCTGCTGGACGTTGTAGCTCAGCGCCTTCTCCTCGCGCCGTATGCCGAGCGCCGTGATTACCACGTCGTCTATCTGCTCCGAATCCTCGATGAGGAGCACCTCGAGCGGCGACTGCCCATCGTAGACGATGTTCTGCGGTTTGTAGCCGAGGAACGACACCGAGATAACATCTCCCTGTTTGACGTTGTTGAGCGTGAAGCGTCCGTTGAGGTCTGTTGTGGTACCTGCGGCACCGTCATTGAGTATGACTGCGGCCCCTATGACAGGTCCGGCAGCATCCTTGACGGTTCCCGAAATCCCTCCCCCTTGAGCATATGCCCCGACCGTGGCGGCTGCGTGCAGGAGAAATACGGCAAGCAGCGTCATGACACTGCGTGACATTGGTTTTCCGTGTTTGACCATAAAGTTAGTTTTTCAGAATCATTTAAGTTTTGCGATGCGCGGGACCGACCTGACGGTGTGAAAAAGAGAGAATATCGGGTTGTGTATACATGTCCCTGCATCGGGTTCAATATTCAATATGCAAAATTATAAAAAAATTGATATAAAACAACTTTTGCAGACCTGTATATTTACCCTCGAACGCTAAAGCTGCGAATTATCGCTAACCGTAACATCGAAAAACTCGATATAAACCGGGTATAACTTTTGGTGTAAATTTTAGAATATATAAAGAAAAAGAGGTTACAAATCGTTGTAACCTCTTGATTTTTAGTGTGGGAGATGAGGGATTAACTTCGCTATGCTCGTCTTCCGCCTCGCACCGCTCGTTTTTCCCTTGTGGAGGGGTGTTAAAACAACAAACCATCTGAACATCAACTTCGCCGATTAGTTTTTTATTTCCCTGTCAGCACCTTTGCAAATAGATTTGCCGGCGCCGACAGAAAATAAAAAAAGCCACTCATTTGAGTGGCTTTCATCTGTTTTGTTGTTTTGTGGGAGCTGAGGGATTCGAACCCCCGACCCTCTGCTTGTAAGGCAGAATTTGGCTGTTTTTAGGGGTTTCAGTCATCTTCACTAATTGCGTTAAATTGCTGTCTTCCAGCGTTTA
>JAFLRT010000057.1:8272-8939 GCA_022511295.1 Alistipes sp.
CTGAACCAACTGAGCTAAGCTCCCGTCTTAAAAATGGCTCGGGACTGCAAAGATAATTCATTTTTCAATAACCGCAAATTTTTATCGTTGTTTTTTACAACCGATTTACGATTATATCATTATGCTGCAACTGCCACATCGCTCGCGATACCCGACACTTCACAGTGCCTTTTACGCTGCGATGCCCCCTTCGTTGTGCATCTTTACAGACCGTTCAATGAACCTCTTTTGCAACCCTTGCGCAAATTCGGCAATGCCGTGCGCCTGAACAAGGACTTGAACCTAGGACCCCATGATTAACAGTCATGTGCTCTAACCGACTGAGCTATTCAGGCTTTGCAAAAACTCGCACTTTCGTGTCCGTTTCGGGGTGCAAATATAAGCGAAAAAATTATTACTGCAAAAATTTTGCGCGAAAAATTCAAGAAAAGTGTCACTTTCCTGTTAAATCGCTATTCTTTAGTATATTTTATTCTGTACCGTGCGTACTAAACTCTAACTTGCGCGTCAATTGCAGTTTTAGGAGATTAAACGAAAAGAGTCCGGCACGATACCGGACTCCTGTTTGATGTCTGCTTTATGATTATTCACAATCATTAGCATTTTTGAACACGAACATTTCTTAAGAAATATCCTGAATAACCTGGGGACAATCTTACAGATCCAT
>JAFLRT010000058.1 GCA_022511295.1 Alistipes sp.
GGTTAGAATTTGGGGATATTGGCAGTCTCGACCATTACGCCGTCGCGGTATCGCTCAATCCGTCCAGTTGCCACGCCGAACTCTTGGCTGACGGTGGCGAGATAGTCTTTGTACTTGCTTCCAGAAAGGTTTTTGCCCGAAAGATTGTTGAATATCATCGGGATAGTAATACCGTCATCGCTCGATAACAGCACTTTGCCGTTTTGTTTGATTTCTTCTTTCATAAGTCAATCTTTTTTAATGTTTCGCGTTTTTCTTTTCCCTGCTATCGGTTTTTTACGCAGGGTTGTTTATCCGACTTTTCAAGGCTTGTTCAGGAACAACGACCGGAGCGTAATACACCAAGTCCGGACAGAGACGGCAGACCACGCATGTAGTCTGCCGTCCAGTCCGAATGAAATGTGAATTGGTATTTACGCGCGTTGTTCTACATTCGCCGCCGAAAAGTGGTAGACAACCTGCGAACAGAGAAAACAATCAAGAGTATAAGGGTAAGAATCATATCACCTTTACCAAGGCGGCGACGCACTCTTCGCGTGTCGCTTTGATGAAGTCAAGCAGCAGCAAAGGGTCGATATTCTTGCCGTTCAGCTTGCAGGTGATATGCAGATGTTCGCCGGTACTGCGGCCCGTCGAGCCGGTAATGCCGACAACAGTTCCTGCTTTCACTACGGCCCCTTTGGTGGCAATAGTTCGTGAAAGGTGGCAATAGCTGACCGTGTAGGCACCGTGCTGAAGGGTTACATATTTGCCCGATGCGCTGTCCTGTCCGACCTTCACGACCACGCCGTCCATCATCGCAAAGACTTCATCGCAGCGTGCGTGCAGATCCAGGCCGTTGTGATACTTTTTCTTGCCGGTGAACGGGTCTTTCCGATAGCCGAAGGGCGAATTTATTTTGATATGCCGCAAAGGATAACAGACGCTGAGGAAACGGTCGGTCCACACTTTTTTATAAGAGTTGTCATAGTGCGCCGTTTCATCAGGCTGTATATCGGATATTGATACGAGGTCTGCCGTCAGTTCGGCAACATCACAGACAAGGTCGTCAGGCGATGCTTTTACAACCTCCACTTTGTAGAGGTTGGGCATACTGGCGACCGTGTTGAATTGTGCGTGTGCAGGGGTGGTCATAACTGCCAATCCTGCTAAAAAAACAATCATTCTCTTTTCCATACGGCAAATGTAAAGACTACTTTTTGAGGCTTATGCAACGTAGTCCATTTTTCGGCAGAAAAATAACATAAAATAGCGGTTGAGTTCAGTTTTTAGATTTATTCTGTACTCAACATATAAAAAAACGGAAAATATAATGATTTGTAATATAGTTTTTTGTGCGATACACAAAAAGGCGTATACATTTGCGAGTACAAAATTACGAAATGCGTATGAAAAGAGAGAAAATTGAACTTAATGAACTGCCGTACCAGACGCTGGCGCAGTTCGGACTGACGCAGGAGATGATTGAAGACCTGCCGATGCGAGTGTTGGACGACCTCGGTGACGGGCGGCATTCGCCCGTGCTTCCCATCGAGGTTACGGACGAAAACGGAGAGCGTATCAAGAGCCGCACAAGGCTTGCCTTTATCCGCAAGGAGGACGGGCAGGTCGATGTGATGTTCTATCCTGCGCTGAAGACCTCGCCGCTGGAGCGATACGACGAGGCGCAGCAGAAGCAGTTGCTGTCGGGCAAGGCCATTATAGCCGATGTCCGGACAGCCGAGGGACGCGCCAGCAAGGCATTCGTGCAGGTGGACGCCGGCACGAATCAGGTGATGACCGTTCCCACTCCTGTCATCGGACGCAACTTGCAGGTGCTGGCCGAACAGATGCGTCTCGGCTCTGCGGAGGTCAAGGGTTTGCAGCACGGCGACCCGTTGACGCTTATCGTCGACAATGACCTGGTTACGGTCGGCATCGACCTCAATGCCAAGACCGGTATCCGTATGTGTCGCGGCGATGAGATGAAGTGGCGTGAGCAGGGCAAGCGCGACTGGGACAAGTACACCTTCGGTGTGTACGGCTGCTGGATGATGGACGACGACGGCAATCTCGACTATGTACCCGAAGCGCAGTACACCGATGAGATCTGGAACGAGCAGAAGAAGGCAGGCGAACGCAACCGTGCTGCGGCAGCCCTGCACAAGTAATCACAAACCTTAATCAGTGAATGTATGGAAAAGGCAAAGGAATTTTATGACGAAGAGTATCGCATCGAGAAGATGCGTCGGGGTGAATGGGGCTGGCTCGAATATGTCAACTATCACTCCGAGGAGTGGCAGGAGGAGTATATCCGCTACTGCCAGGACAACGGCATCGCCGTCAACGACGAATCCGCCGCCGAGTTCGTCAACTTCAAGGGCGATCAGCTCGACAGGGCTATGGAGCGCGGCGACGCATAAAAGAGGCAATCAACTAAAACTGAAATCAAAATGGCGATACGAACAAACACGAATCCGCGACAGATGGACTTGCAGCCGGAGATGCGCACTTTGCTGATGCGCAACGGTATGCAAGCCCATATCGTGACTACCGGCTCCGGCTATCAGTTAGTCGTGCAGGGTCACGATTCGCCGCTTCTGACCTATCCGATTACGGAGAAGCAGATGCTTGCTCTGACGGACTGGGGAACGAACACGGCGAACAAAAAAGCCTATAATGTTTTCACGAGCATTGTGGGCAACGATTTCTATATGCCGAAGGATTTTGTCCACGCCCGCAATGCGAATGGTCGTGTTGCTATGGGTCTTCACGGCTATCGTATCGGCATCGGCGAGTACGGCAGGGTCGGCAGAATGGGTATGCCGTCTCCGTTTCTGGGCTGGACGCCCCGCAATCAGTGGGGTTTTCACCTGCGCAGGGTCGGCGGACAGCTCTTCTATCCCGGCCCGTCTGTCGTACCCGAACGCTGGGACGGACGTATGAAGCCCGGCGAATTGCAGTCCGGCGGATATGGTTTCTACTACAAAGGACAGCCGCAGCAGGTACTTTCGCAGAGTCGCGGTGTCGTGCCGCAGGCCGATGTGCTTGAACAGCTGCAACTGATCATTACGCCCGCCACTTCGCTGCCGCGCAGTCAGGAGCCGGCAAAGAAGTATGGCGAGCTGATAACCTCACCCGTCTATTTCTCCAACGAGAAGTGGCAGGAGTGCCTTTCGTCGCACGGCATCATTGTCGATGCCGAGGCAAAGACGCTTACCATTCAGTCCGAAAGTTCGCGTGCCGATATGCGGTACGACCTCACGGAAGAAGAAGTCAGCGTGCTGACCTCGAATGACATCAAGGCCGTGCCGCTCGACAGGCGTTTGGAGGTGCTGAACAATGTCATCAAGGACGACTTCGCCGACAAGGTAACGATGGAAATGCTGGACAGCGACAAGCGCATCGCCATAGCCCTGCACCCCGAAGTGCAGCAGGACCTCGACGAGCGTATCGTGCAGGAGCAGGAAATCCTGCAACCGTTGGAGGTGCAGGCCGAACAGGAGCGCACACTCTCGGCAGACGGCAAGGTGTTGGAGGTCATCGACGGCAAAGACCTCGCCTATGAGAACGGCAACAAAGGCTGGTTCAAGGAGGGTGCGCACGGACGCGAGGTACAGGTGGACGAAATCTTCGTTCATCCGGGCGAATCGGAGGGCAAGTACCGAATGACCGCCGTTATCGACGGTCAGGTGGTCAGCCACGAGATTACGCAGAAGCAGTACGACAAGTTCATGGCGGTCGATGACTACCACCGAATGAAACTCTTCTCCAAGATTTTCACGGAGGTGGATATGAAGACGCGCCCCGAAGCCCGTGCCGGTCTGGGAACAAAGATTTTTGCTGCCCTCGCTGCGGGAGCCGTTGTAACCTCGGAGGTGGCGCACGGGCTGATGCACCATCATCACGCGCCCGAAATCTACGGGGCGCATTTCGGCGGCCCTCCGCGTCCCTATTTCAAGCCGGGCGTGGATTCGCCGATGGATGTCGCGGCCCGCAACTTCGAGGCGCAGATGAACGCAGTCGCATCCGATATGAGAATGGGAAGGTAGGATTATGGCAACGGGAGAACTGACATACAACGACTTTCTGAGCCGCCTTTCCATTCAGGATGTGCTGCTCGATGCAGGCTATCAGGTGAACAAGCGTGATGGCCTGCGCTACCCGTCGTATGTGCGGTTGGACAGCGATGGCCGCCGTGTGCGTGGCGACAAGTTTATCGTTACGCGGAACGGACAGTGCTGTTTTCAGCCGCCGCACCAGAAGCTCTACAATGTCATCTCATTCATCAAGGCGCACCCCCAGCTCTTTGCCGAGTATCGGGCCGGTATGCAGCCCGACCGACTGGTCAATCTGGTCTGCAACCGACTGCTGAACAATCCTGTCGCAGAACGTGAGACAAAGATTATTCAGCCCAGAGCGGAGGTCAAGCCTTTCGACATCGGGAACTACGACATTCACCGCTTCAATCCGCAGGACAGGGATTCGCAGAAGAAGTTTTACTCATTCTTCAAGAATCGGGGCATCGACCTCTATACGCAGTATGCCTTTCACCGGCATTTCTGTCTGGCGACCAAGCATCGTGAGGACGGACTGAAATATACCAACCTCGCGTTTCCGATGACCCTGCCCAAAGATGCGGAGAAGGTCGTGGGACTTGAAGAGCGCGGTCGTCCGCGTTTGGAGGGCAACAGCACCTACAAGGGAAAGGCCGAGGGCAGCAATTCGAGCGAAGGGCTGTGGATAGCCTCTCCCGCCAAGACGTCGCTTGCCGAGGCGAAGCACATCTACTGGTTTGAGAGTGCGTATGACGCTATGGCATACTACCAACTGCACCAGGCACAGAACAAGGAGCTGCGCAAGGCGGTCTTCATCTCTACGGGCGGCAATCCGACCAAGGAGCAGATGCGCGGCGTGCTGGCTGTGGCTCTGCCTGCCAGACAGCATATCTGTTTCGATACTGACGGTGCGGGACAGGTCTTTGCCGAGAATCTGATGGACGAGGTATACAAGGCTGTCCGTGCGACGGTGGAGCCGACGGCTGAACGCAAAGAGTACCTCGATACGGTCAGGGAGACGCACAACCTCGACAGTGGCAATCTCGACCTGCTGCCCGAAGCGGCGCGGCAGAGTTACGGCAAGTATGAGACGGCTTATCAGGAGGCTATGGCGGTACGACTGAGCGGCATCAAGACACACCCGGACGATATGCAGGAGATGACCGACAAGGTGAACAAGCACTACAAGGAGTTTCGCGGACATCTGCGGGAGTTCCTCGGCTTGACGCCGGAGAACGACAGCTCCTTTGTCCGTGAGACGCCCGCATATCCGAGCAAGGACTGGAACGAGCAGCTGCTCTCCGAGTTGCAGATGCAGGAGTCCGCCGAGCAGTCGCAGGAGGTTGAGCAGGAGCAGGAACAGCAAACACGCTTTCACAGATGACGCCGACACGAAGATACCACAGCATCGTGCTGCGACCGCACGCAGCGCAGTTCATTATCGACGAACTGCCGCTCGTGCTGTTGTGCATAGCCGCATTGGTGTATGGCGGTATGGAGGGCCTGCCACTCGGTACGCTGGCAACGGTTGTCGGGCTGCTGTTCTTGGCACTGCTGACATACCGGTTCATCTATCTGCGCCGTATGCTGTTCCGCATCGGCAGCGAACTTTTGGTGAGCGAACACGGAATCCTGCGTCGCAAGACCGACTATATGGAGCTGTACCGTATTGTCGATTTCCGCGAGCATCAGAGTCTGATGCAGCAGTTGTGCGGATTGAAGACGGTCAGCATAATCTCTATGGACAGAAGCACACCGCGACTGGATATCATCGGAGTACGTCGCAGCAGCGACATCGTGCCGATAATCCGTGAGCGTGTGGAGTATAACAAGCAAAGAAAGGGAATCTATGAAATCACGAATCATTAGTCTTCTGCTGTGCATCGCGGCGTTTGTCCCGAAGATGGCGCAGGCGCAGTTGGTCTCTGCCAATCCGCTGGAGTATGTGGCTCTGGCCGAAGGACACGAGGTCATCTACGCCGAGATTAACAAGCAAATCAAGGGTCAGACGCAGACGGCACTGTTGCAGAACACCATTGCTGCGGAGTTTACGCAGATGCACAAGTGGCAGAAGGAGTACAACAGCTACCTGAAGACGGCGAGCGGCTACGCCTCGTCGCTCAAAGCGTGTACGCACCTCTATAATGACGGCGTGAGAATCTTCCTTACGCTGTGTCAGATGGGCAAGGCGGTGAAGAACAATCCGCAGGGCATCGTCGCCACAATCCCGATGAACAATCTCTACATCGAGACGGCGACGGAGCTGATATCGGTCTTCACGCTGCTGAAAGAGGCGGTGGCCAAGGGCGGCGCGGAGAATATGCTCACGGGAGCCGAGCGCAGCAAGACCCTGTGGGCGTTGAACGACAAACTTGCGGCATTCAGCCGGAAGTTGCACCAGCTCTATCTGAGTATCCGCTACTACACGCTTACCGATGTGTGGAACAATGTGTCGGCAGGAATGCTCGACCGCAGCAACGGCGATGTGGCGCGTATGGCTATGACCCGCTGGCGCAGGGCGGCGGCAGTATCACACTAAAACCGGGGAACTATGAAACGAATCGTTTTGACCAGTCTGCTCTTGTTGGGTGTCGTCGTCTCGAAGGCGCAGGCCCCGACCGACCCGACGCTCACGGCGATGATTCTGCTCTACACCGAAAAGGCGAAGAAGCAGTTGAAGAGCCAGGAGAAGGTGATGCTGTTGCAGACGACGGGCCATATCTGGACCAAGGAGGAGGTGGAGGCTACGACCGACCTGCAACGCGAGTTCAACAACTATCTGGACTCCTTCCGCTCTCTTGTCTGCTATGCCGCGCAGGTGTACGGTTTCTATCACGAGATTACCAAGCTGACGGACAATATGGGCGACTTCACCAAGCAGCTCAATGATCACGCGACCAATGCGCTGGCCGTTGCGCTCTCGCCGCACCGCAATACGATTTACCGGGAGCTGATTCTGGGCAGCGTCGAGATAGTGAACGATATCCGCATGGCGTGTCTGTCGAAGAACAAGATGACCGAGAAGGAGCGTATGGAAATCGTCTTCGGCATTCGACCGAAGTTGCGGGCGATGAACAAGAAACTGCAACGGCTGACGATAATGGTGAAGTACACCACGCTGAACGACATCTGGTTGGAGATTGACGAGGGCGCACGCCCGAAGGCGAACAAACGGGATATCGTAGATGCCGCCGCTCGTCGCTGGCGGCAGACGGGACGAAGTATCAGACCTTAAAAAAGTACAACTATGGGATTTTGGAACACTCTGTTGAAATACGGCGGCAAGGCGACTGTCGCCACCGGCAAGACGGTCGGCAACGCCGTGCTGCACCCGGCGCAGACGCTGCGCGGTGCAGGCAATGCCGTGAAGGTCGCCACCCTCGGCACGGCTGTCGGCTATGTCGGCTGGGAGAAGCTGACGACGGACAAGAGCATCGTGCGCATCGTGAGCGATGCCGTTGTCGGCGAATCGACCACCGACGCCATTACCGAAACGGCGCGTGATGTCCGCGAGTTGAAGGAAAAGGCGGGCGAAGCCGTCGAGACGGTGAGCAACGCGATGAACGATGTCAACTCCAAGTGGAGCGGTATGTCGAACTTCTTTCGCGGTCTGTTCTCCGGCAACGGCCTGAATATGTTCGGCAATTTCTTCCGCAACCTCGGCAGCGGCAATGTGTCGGGGCTGAGCATTGCGGGATTGGTGGCCGCCGCGTTTCTGGTCTTCGGGCGTTTCGGCTGGTTAGGCAAGATTGCGGGCTTTATGCTCGGTCTGACGCTCATCGGCAACAATGCGAATATGGCGCAGGTGCTGGGACGCGATGCCCAGCCGCGCGTGCAGGCGGAGCCGGCAGAGACGGAGGAGCAGCGACAGGGAGGCGGAATGAGACGATAACAATCAATACACGAAAAGATGAAATACACAGAAGAGATGATCCTGCAATCCGAGAGCGGCTACTGTATGCCTTTCGAGGAGAAACAGGGTAAGGATGTAGAGATGTCGCTCGGCTACGGCGAGCAGACGCACCCCGCGACGGGAGAGCCGTTCTTCCATCACGGCGTGGACTTCAATGTCAAATGCTATGCTTTGGCGGCTGTGGCCAGCGGCGTTGTCTCGGCCATTGCCAACACGCCGACGCACGGCATCTGCCAGACGATTCGCTACGGGCAGTATGAGGTGACCTACGGACACCTGTCGAATGTCTTTGCCTACTTCGGGCAGCGCGTCAAGGCAGGCAGTGTCGTTGCCCTGAGCGGCGATATGCTGCATATCGAGGTCAAGTTCAAGGGCGAGGAACTGAATCCGCTGGAGTTTCTGACGATGCTCTACGGCAATGTCAAGGCTATGCAGCAGAACACACGGAACGGCATTCCCGACTTTCCGGCATTCGAGATGACGATGCCGACGGACTATGACAGCGACCGCGAGGAGATCGAGCGGCTGATGATGCGCTTCCTGCCTGCCTATATGAAGGATTTGCAGCGCGGAGCCTACACGCTTGCAGACCATACCGAGCAGTCGCTGCGCCACATCTTCACGATGGGCGCCGTGAAGGAGTATTTCTACGAGAATATGCCCAGTATGTCCAATCCGCTCGGATTGGGCCAGAAGGCTATGCCGCTTGCCTGCAAGGTGCAGAATCTGCTCATCGCGGACTTCCTGAACTATCTGGCATTGAGGCACGATGTCTATCTCTCGACGATGGACGACGGAGTAAAAAAAAACTTCACGGGCAAGCCTTAGCCAATAGCGACTCCGCCAACGCAGAAATCATTAAGAAAGAGGTTGACGAGTATTTGATACCATTGTCAGAGGTGTTGAAAATACGAGAGTCT
>JAFLRT010000059.1 GCA_022511295.1 Alistipes sp.
TTAAAAACAAATGGCTTTTACAGTGCGCCGCCCCCGAGGGGGGGCAGGGGCGGCGCAGCACCTCAACGAGGTGCTTTTTTATTTTCCTTTTTTGCATTATCACCCTGTTAATACAGCGCACCGCCGAAAGCGGCGTTGTGGCGTTGTGTCGAGGCGTCGATGTTGATGGCGATGAATATCATCAGCGTAAAGGCGACAAACGACGAGCCGCCGTAACTTATCAAAGGCAGAGGTATACCCATAACGGGTATAAGTCCTATGGTCATACCTATATTTATAAGTATATGCATAAGCAGTATCGCTGCCACGCAATAGCAGTATATACGCCCGAAAGCTTCTCGCTGACGGTCGCCCATCTTCATAATACGCAGTATAAGCAGCATCAGCAGCGCGAGGACAACGATTGAACCAAGAAAACCCCACTCCTCGCCTATGGTGCAGAATATAAAGTCGGTGTGTTTCTCCGGCACAAAGCCGTATTTTATCTGCGTACCCTTCAGATAACCCTTGCCGGCGAAGCCTCCCGAGCCGATGGCAATCTTCGACTGGTGGACATTGTAACCCGTATCGCGCAGGTCTTCCTTCAGCCCGAGGAAGTTGAGTATGCGTACCTGCTGATGCGGCTTGAGGACGCTGTTGAAGAAGATATCGCTCATGGGAAGGAATATCATCGACGAGAGATAGAGGGCGATGATTATGAATATGTTGCGCATATTGTTGCGAAAGGCGTATACGGCTGCGACGACGACGCCTGCGGCTGACGAGATGAGCAGCGACTGATAGTATTGCATATTGCCGCCGAGCATAGCCTGCACGCCCTGAATAACGAATGACCCGAGGAATATCGCTGCAAGGAACCGTATTCTGCTGCGCCACATATTGTTGAGCATTGCCTCCGATAGCGTGAAGATAATCACGAGCGATGCCAGAAGCACGTCGGGCTGAACGACGAACGAGACCACAAACAATAGTGCTACGAATATTACGGGTATGCAGAGCCACTTGTTAAGCCCCTCGCGGTAGAGTACGAATATGAGTGAGCCTAACACTATGCCGGAACCGGTGTCGTTTTGTGCTACGATTATGCCCAAAGGCAACAATATTATCGCTGCCAGACGGAACAGGTCGCCCGCACGGCTTATGGAGAATGTCGCTGCGCTCATCATACGGGCGACAGCCAGCGCTATGGCTATCTTGACGAACTCTACGGGCTGTATGCGTACCGAGCCTATCTCGAACCACGCCTTGGCGCCGTTCACCTCGCGGCCGAAGAGCAGCACCGCGAGCAGCGCCACGATACCCGCCCCATAGGCATAATATGCGAGCATATGGTAATAGCGGCTCTCCGATAACAGCAGGATGAAACCCAGGAGCCACCCGACACCTATCCACATCGCTTGCTTTATATACTCGTGCGAGAGAGAGAATACATCTGCCGACTGTTCATCCCACGTCGCCGAGAAGATACTCACAAAACCTATAAGCGACAACGCTATGTAGAGTGCGACGGCTATAAGGTCTATGCCTGAAAATATATTGCCTCTACTTCTTGTCATAAGCCGGATAATCTATTTTTTGATTTTTGACGGCATCGAGCAGCCATGTACGTTCAACGGTTCCTGTAAGATAAAACTCCTCGATGAGTGAGGCTATCGGCAGGGCTGTAGCAGCACCGAAACCGCCATTCTCAACATATACCGAGATTGCTATGCGTGGGTTGTTGCGCGGTGCGAATGAGAGGAACGTGGAGTGGTCTCTCCCGTGAGGGTTCTGTGCCGTACCCGTCTTGCCGCATACGTCGTAGCCGTCGAGGCGTGCCTGCAATGATGTGCCGCTCACGTTTACGCCGCGCCACATACCGGCGATGATTGTCTCGAAGTGCTTTGCATCGACCTTTGTATAGTGTCTCTCGGTGTAGCGGTTGTTCAGGGAGTCGCTGCCGCTTATGCTGCGCACGATATGCGGAGTATAGTAGTATCCTCGGTTGGCTATCGTTGCCGCGAGATTGGCCATCTGAAGAGGCGTGCATCCCAATTCGCCCTGTCCTATCGCCATAGACAACACCGTGAGGGAGTTCCACGAGCCGCGATAACGCTTGTCGTAGAACTGGCGGTCGGGAACATATCCTCCCTTCTCGCCGATGAAGTCGCTCTCCAGAGAGTGGCCGAAACCGAAGCTCTCTACATATTCACGCCATACGTCGTAGCCGTTCTTCACGCCGCCGTACTTGGGATTGTCGAGTATATTGCGGAAGACGTAACAGAAATAGGCGTTGCACGAGGTGGCTACAGCTTCGTACAGATTCACGGGTGAGGAGTGTGCGTGGCACTTCATGGTAACGCGCCCCGAGGTGTAACCCGAATGGCAGGGATATGTCGTGCGGGGTGTCAGAACACCCTCCTGAAGACCGATAAGACCCTGCACCAACTTGAATGTCGAGCCGGGAGGGTAGGCGCTCTTTATCGTGCGGTTGAACAGCGGCTGACGTTTGTCGCCGAGCATATTCATATAGTTCGTACCCCGGCTTCGCCCCACAAGTTCATCGGGGTCGTACGACGGTGAGGAGACCATCATCAGTATCTCGCCTGTCGAGGGTTCTATCGCTACGGCAGCCCCCACCTTGCCTTTCATAAGTTCCTCGGCGAAGAGTTGCAGGCGGGCATCTATGGTGCATACTATCGACTCTCCGTGTTGCGGCAGCGTATCGAAGGCCCCGTCCATATACGAACCGCGCGACACACCGTGTACATCGCGGTTCTCGATGCGCAGGCCCTTCGCACCTTTGAGAACGCTCTCGTATGCCGCCTCCACGCCGGTAACACCTATATAATCGCCCTTGCTGTACGATGGATAGCGTTGCAGGTCCTGGTCTGTAACCTCGCTCACATATCCGAGAACATTGCCGCCGATTTTACGCGGATAGCTGCGCGCCGTGCGCGATACGGTGTAGAGTCCACGCAGGTTATATTCGTCGAGGCGCAGTTTCTGCTCTTTGGAGACGAAGTTTGTTATGCGGTGGGGGATATTGGGTGTGCAGCGGGCGTTTTTCAGTTCGCGTACAAGTTTTTCGGCGGAGATGCCGAGCGTCTCGCACAGACGAAGCGTGTCGAAGCCGTCGGGCGACAGCTCGCGGTAGACAACCATAAAGTCGTAGACCTCGATGCTCTGAACAAGATACTCTCCGTTGCGGTCGTAGACCTCTCCGCGTGTGGGGTAGACGACTACATGGCGCAGAACGTTGTTGCGCGCCATATCCTTGTATTTGTTGTCTATGAGCTGCAGATAGAAGAGCCTTGCCGCTATCACGACAAAGATAGAGAGTACGATTATGCGCAGGATGCGCATACGTTCCATATCATCATGCCTGCTCATAACCGTCCGTTGTTCTTGACGGTGAAAATGACGGCTATGATGCAGATGAAGACGAGAGTCTCACCCGCACCGACAGCGGATAACAGCAGCGTGCGGCCCAAATGCGACAGCGACAACGCCTCAAAGAGATGAAATATAAGGGAATGAAGCGATATGATGCTCGACGCATACAGAATGAACTTGAACCGACCCATAGTCTCGGGTGAGGGTACAAGCGTCTCGCGCATAAGGTCTCTGCTGCAAAAGAGACGCAGCAGCGGACGCCGCAAATATGCTGCGGGCAGGGCTGCAATGACATTGAGACCTGCCGTGCCGGTTGTTAAATCGGCCGCCAGACCCGTAGCCAGACCCGTGAGCAGAACGACAAAGGTTGGCGTGTTGAGCGGCAGCAGGATGAGCGCCGCCGTATAGACTAACGGCACGAACCATACGCCGACAGTCATCCTGTCCAGCAGAAAGAGCTGGAGCAGCAGCGTTATCACAAAGAGCAGTATGTATCGCCAGATGTTGCGCATCGCATTTGTTTGTCGTTATTTGTTGTTGCCGCCTGTCTTTTGCTGAAGGGCTGTAATCTCATCGCGTGAGGGGTTTTCCACAATAAGTACGTTGTGCAGGCTCGACATATCGGCTTCGAGTTTAACCGTTGCCGTGTAGTAGTTGTGCGAGGGGTCTATCTCAAAACTGCTTACGGTGCCTATCGTCATATCGGGCAGGAAGTAACTCGAGAAACCTGTCGTTACTATACGCTTACCGACCTCCAGACCTGCATACTTCGATATATCGCTCATCGTTACATAGTAGGGACTTTTGCCCTGCCACTCTATCGAGCCGGAGAACTCCGACCCTTCGATTTTGCCGCTTGAGCGGAATGAGGTGTTGAGTATCGACACCGCCGCGCAGTAGTGCTTCGAACATTCATAGACGTAGCCTGCGACACATCCCGAAGGCGTTATGACCGACATACCCTCGTGTACGCCGTCCTTCTCGCCGCGATTGAGGATAATGTAGTTGTGTGTGCGGTTCACCGAATTGGAGACCACACGCGCCGCCATATATCGTGCTGCCGGAGCAATGGTTCCTTCGGGTATGACCGTCTCGCCGCTCCCGTTTACGATGCGTTCGTCCGATGCGGCTTGCAGCTGTGCCAGAGTGTTCTCCAACTCCGCCACTCTCTCTGTCAGCATACGGTTCTCGGCAGGGAGAGAGAAGTAGGACTCAATCTCCGCCTCGGCAGAGGCTATGCCGCCGAAAACAGAGTACACTCGCGCCAGCATCTTGGCTCGGGTATAGGGCGTAGAGCGCATATAGACTATGATTGCAACTGTCTCCAACAACAGAAACAGTATAATCACATAACTGCGGCGTATGAACTCTACAAGACGATACATCGCTAACGGCTTCCCCTCATAAGGAACGAGAAGTGTTTGCGGTTTTGGAGTGCGATGCCCGTACCGCGCACGATAGCTCGCAAGGGGTCTTCGGCGATATGGAACGGCAGACCCGTCTTCTCCGAGAGGCGCTTGTCGAGACCGCGTATAAGAGCGCCGCCGCCGGCAAGATATACACCGTTGTTTACAATATCGGCATAGAGTCCCGGAGGTGTCTTCTCGAGGACGGTCATAAGAGCCGTATCGAGTTTTACGAGCGACTTGTCAAGCGCGTATGCTATCTCGCTCGAGTTGAGCGATACGGTGCGCGGGCGCGCCGTAAGAATATCGGGACCTGTTATGACAAAGTTTTCAGGTTCGTCGTCGAGGTCGGTTACTGCGGCGCCCACCGAGCATTTGATAGCCTCGGCCATGCGCTCGTCGATACGTATATTGTGCTGCTGGCGCACATAGTTGAGGATATCGTTGGTAAAGACATCGCCTGCGACATCTATCGACTCGGAGCATACGATGCCGCCCAGAGATATGCATGCCACTTCCGACGTACCGCCGCCGATATCTATGATGAGGTTGCCTTCGGGAGCCTCCACGTCGAGACCTGCGCCGAGAGCGGCTGCCATAGGCTCGAATATCATATATACCTCGCGCGCACCTGCATGGTCTGCCGCCTCGCTCACAGCACGTATATCGACGTTGGTCGAGCCGGAGGGTATGCAGATAACCATATTGAGGGAGGGCGAGAAGAGTCCTCCGGTAGACGGCACCTTTTTAATCATGCCGCGAAGCATAAGTTCCGTAGCATTGAAGTCGGCGATAACGCCGTCCTTGAGTGGTCGTATCGTTTTGATATTGGGGTTGACCTTGCCGTCCATGCGGCGTGCGGTCTCACCGATAGCGATAAGTTTGTCGGTATGTACATCAACCGCAACGATGGATGGTTCGTCCACCACCACCTTGCCGTTGTGAATTATAAGCGTATTGGCCGTTCCGAGGTCTATGGCCAGTTCCTGCGTGAGAGAGAATAGTCCCATTGTCTGTATATCGTGATTACAAATCCTTAATAATTAAATACCTGATTTTCAGATGCACGCCACTCCCGAAGCGCTCCCTTGCGAGCGTAATGCACCTGTCAGCAAAGATATGAAAAAGATGTATAACTTTTACAATGTTTTTCGAAAATTTTCATATTTTTGTCGTCAATAACAAAGTCTCTATGCTTAACAGCAATATAAATCAGTATGAATGTGCCGTCATAGGGCATGGCAGTTGGGCTACGGCATTGGTCAAGGTGCTGGTGTCGGCCGGCTGCGACGTGCATTGGTATATACGCAACAGCGAGGTACTCGCCTCGCTCCGTACACGCGGTCGCAACTGCAAATATCTGCAGGATGTACGATTCGACAAGAACCGTATCAATCTCTACGACAATATAAATGATGCCGTCGCTGCGGCCTCTGTTGTTGTTATAGCCGTGCCGTCGGCGTTTCTCAAGACCTTTATGGAGCCGCTTGCGGTGCCGCTGACAGATAAACTCGTGGTATCGGCGATAAAGGGTATTATCCCCGACGAATATGTTACGCCGGTGGAGTGGCTTATATCGCGCTACGGTCTGCACCCCGAGCAGACAGCCATCATCACAGGTCCCTCGCACGCTGAGGAGGTGGGACGCGAAAACCTCTCCTATCTGACAGCCGTATGCCGCGACGCGGAGCGTGCGCGTATTGTGGGACGTATGTTCGCCGCAGATTATATACATATCGAACACTCGTCCGACCCCGAGGGCGTGGAGTATGCCGCCATATTGAAAAATATATACGCCATAGCGGTAGGTCTCGCGGTAGGTTTGGGTTACGGCGACAACTTCCTCTCGGTGCTTATCGCCAACTGTGCCGCCGAGATGCGGCGCTTCCTCGACGGTTGTTTCCCTGCGGGACGCGATACTCTCTCGTCGCCATATCTTGGGGATTTGCTTGTAACCTGCTACTCGACGTACAGCCGCAACCGCCGTCTGGGACTGCTTATAGGACACGGATGCTCGGTGAAAAGCGCGCTTAATGAGATGACGATGGTCGCCGAAGGGTACTATGCCGCCGAATGTATACGCCACACACCCCTCGCAGACAATGTTCATACACCGATAGCCGACGCGGTATACGACGTTCTCTACCGCAATGCATCCGCACGCGAGACAATAGCGGCGCTGACCGAAAAACTCGTATGATAATTGATAAAAGAGAACGTATCCAAATAGATAATTAAAAAATTCAAACGAATAATCGAACAGTTGATAATATGAGTGTTTTGAAGATAGATTTCAGCAAGTCGGGAGTATCGCTCACCGATGCTCTCAAAGCCGAAGCAGCAAAGGCCAATGCACTGCTCCACTCCGGAGAGGGTGCCGGCAATGATTTTTTAGGTTGGGTAGCCCTGCCGTCGTCTATGGGCGAGGCGGAACTTGCGTCCGTCGAGGAGTGCGCCCGCAGGCTGCGTTCAAGAGCCGATGTCGTGGTATGTATAGGTATCGGAGGCTCATATCTCGGTGCGCGTGCCGTATTGGAGGCCCTTGGCAATCCCTTTGAACATCTTCGTCCGCAGCATGATAACCCGACCGTCATCTTCGCCGGTCAGAATATATCCGAAGATTATACATATCAACTCCTGGATGCTCTCAGGGAGCGCTCGATAGCCGTTATAGTGATATCCAAGTCGGGTACCACGACAGAGCCGGCAATAGCCTTCCGCATCTTCAAGGAGGAGATTGAGCGCCGCTACGGCAAGGATGAGGCGCGTCATCGCATAGCAGCCGTAACGGACAGCGCCCGAGGCGCCCTTAAAACCCTCGCCGACAGAGAGGGCTATGCAACATTTGTCATCCCCGATGATGTCGGCGGACGTTTCTCGGTGCTTACGCCGGTAGGTCTGCTGCCGTTGGCAGTGGCAGGCGTGGATATACGCGCACTCGTGCATGGCGCACGCGAGGCGGAGAGCGATACGGCGTGCGACAAGGGACCCGATAACAATCCCGCAGCACTCTATGCTATGGTGCGCAACGCACTCTACCGCGAGGGTCGCAAAATAGAGATTCTCGGTTCATACGAACCTGCTCTGCAATATATCAATGAGTGGTGGAAGCAACTCTATGGCGAGAGCGAAGGCAAAGAGGGTAAGGGAATCTTCCCCGCGAGCGTAACACTCACGGCCGACCTGCACTCTATGGGTCAGTATATACAGGAGGGTGAACGTACGCTCTTCGAGACAGTTATCTCGGTTGCATCGCCTGTACACGAACTTCGTATCGGCACCGACAGCGATAATCTGGATGGTCTGAACTATCTATCCGGAAAACGTCTCTCGGAGGTGAACCGTATGGCCGAGATAGGTGTATGTTTGGCCCATGTAGACGGCGGCGTACCCAATATACGGATAGAGATTGAGCGCATAGATGCCCGCACTGTGGGATACCTGCTTTACTTCTTTGAAAAGGCGTGCGGCATCAGCGGCTATATGTCGGGTGTGAACCCCTTCAACCAGCCGGGTGTCGAGGCGTATAAAAAGAATATGTTCGCCCTGCTCGAGAAGCCCGGCTATGAGGAGGCCGCACGGGCTGTCAAGGCACGTCTGGAGAAGGAGTAACCGCTCCGCTTGGCAGTCTGAAGCTGTTTATACAGACAATATTATCGCAACGTTGCGCCGCCCCTGCCCCCCCCTCGGGGGCGGCGCAGCACCTC
>JAFLRT010000006.1 GCA_022511295.1 Alistipes sp.
CTCCGTCATCGTCCATAAGCGCTGCGGCTTATTTGACGTTCTTCTTATCGTAGCGTTTTGCGTAACGGCTCATAAACTTATCCACACGGCCGGCGGTGTCCACCAACTTCATCTTACCGGTATAGAACGGGTGCGATGTGTTGGAGATTTCCATCTTGTACACGGGATAGGTTTCGCCGTCTACCTCGATGGTCTCTTTTGTCGTAACGGCGGACCTGCACAAAAACACGTGGTCATTCGACATATCTTTGAATGCCACCAAACGATAATTTTCCGGATGAATTCCCTGTTTCATTTCCTTGAATTTTTTAGACCCTCAATAAGGGCATCGTTTTGTTTTGTTTGTTAATTTTTTTCGCGGGGAATCAATCGTATAATTATAATATCGTACAATTATAATATGTATCCCCTCCCTGTTCGGTTTCGGAATAGGACTTTTATCATCTTCTCCCTCGTCAATTTCGGAACAGCGCTTTAACGCCTCTCCACTTGTCAATTTCGGAACAGTGCTTTAACGCCCCTCCACTTGTCGATTCCGGAATAGAATTTTTATGCCCCTCCGAGGTGTGGTTACTCTGCTTTTGCAGCCGTCATTCGCTTCTCCTTGATGCGAGCCTTCTTACCTGTCAGATTGCGCAGGTAGTAGATGCGCGCACGGCGAACAACACCGATTTTGTTAACCTCGATTTTGTCGATGTGAGGCGAATAGAGCGGGAAAATACGCTCAACACCCACGCCGTTCGAGATTTTGCGAATCGTGAACATCTTGGTCTTGCCCGAACCCTTAATCTGGATAACTACGCCGCGAAAACTCTGCAAACGCTCTTTGTTACCCTCGACGATGCGGTATGTTACGGTGATGGTATCACCGGCCTTGAACGAAGGCACATCCGCCTCGCCTTTGGCCCACATCTGCTCGTTCACGAACTTGATAATCGAATCTTTGTTCATTTCGTTGCAACTTTATGCGTTAAACCGCTCAACATTATCGCTGTATATCGGCTACCATGCGTACCCACTGTTCCGCAATCCCGTGCGAGCATAAGTCCAATAATCAAGAACACTACCAATATTACCTGAAACACAGAACTTTATGCCGCACAACCGCCTCAGTACCCATTATAAGAGGTTGATACGGGACGACAAAGATAGAGTAAAAATTTTTTATGAGCAAATTTTTCGATGACAAGAAGTTGTTTCGGGATGTTTTATCTTCTCCCTTACAGCATTTTCGGCTACTTGCCTTGCGCCTCCTCTTTGAAAAGGTCGATTTCGCCGGTTTCGACCTTGCGGTACATCTGCGCCAACTCGGCTATCACAGGCGATATATACTCTATGGTATCGCTCACCGCCGACTTATCGCCCTGGCCCTTGATACGATAGAGCATCGTCGCATAGAGCGCTCTGAAACACAACTCGGTATCGCTCGCAGCCTCGTCCAAAAGTCCGCGCAGCGCGGGAAGCAGCGGCTCGAGACGCGAAAAGGTCGTGCGGTAGTGTTCGCCTGCGGGCAACTGAAGCAGCTGAAGGTGCAGGTCGTGCAGGTCGGCTATAAGGTGGAGCGTATGGTTCAGGTGTCCCTTCTCCTCCTTACCCTCCTCGCGCAGAAGATTGACGATATCCATATACCACAGAAAGCAGGTCTGTTTCTGCTCCTCGTCCATCTGTTGCGGAGCGACGAGCTGCGACCACACTGCCTCGGGACTAAACTGCAATGCACGCAGCAAATCCTCTATCTGCCAAAGGTAAAGTATATATTCGGCGATATTCTCGCGACGCTTGGAAAGGGCTATATTCATATCTTACAAAACTATTATTACACGTATTACACGCGATTTACCGCTCCCGCGCAGGTTTGTTTACTGCTCTCGCGTAAGTTCGGTGAAGCAGTGGCGGCAGACAGGCTCGTAGGTATCTTTTTCGCCCAGCATAACCAACTTGTCATCCGTCGTCAGACGGTGCGAATGGTTCGCCAGATTACCGCAACGGACACAGATAGCGTGTACCTTGTCCACATACTCCGCCGTAGCCATCAGAGCCGGCATGGGACCGAAGGGCTTGCCCGTGAAATCCATATCCAGACCGGCCACGATAACCCTCACACCGCTGTCGGCCAGCGTGCGGCACACCTCGACGATACTGTCATCGAAGAACTGCGCCTCGTCTATGCCCACGACATCCACTCCCGATGCCAACAGCAATATATTCTGCGGCGAATCCACCGGCGTGGAGTGAATGGCATTCGAATCGTGCGACACGACCTCCTCCTCGGAGTATCGCGTATCGATACACGGCTTGAAAATCTCCACTTTAAGATTGGCAAACTGCGCCCTCTTCATACGGCGGATAAGTTCCTCTGTCTTGCCCGAAAACATCGAGCCGCAGACAACCTCAATCCACCCCTTCCTGCTTACATTCTCCAAAAACATCTTTATGTATTTACTTTATCGTCCCTAAAATACTTTATGCATTTACTTTATCGTCCCTAAAATACTTACAATACTCCGGGCATCCCGACCCTATGGCTAAATTTACTCCTCTTTTCTGATAATTTTAGCCCCTATGGCATTCAGACGACCGTCGATATTGCTGTAACCCCGGTCTATCTGCTCCACATTCTGTATCACGCTCGTACCCTCGGCGCTCATGGCGGCGATAAGCAGCGCCACACCCGCACGTATATCGGGCGAGGACATACGAGTACCCCTCAGACGTATGCGGTTATCGTGTCCTATGACCGTAGCACGGTGAGGGTCGCACAATATTATCTGCGCACCCATATCTATCAACTTGTCCACAAAGAAGAGTCGGCTTTCAAACATCTTCTGATGGATAAGCACCGAACCTCGAGCCTGCGTCGCCACCACGAGGAATATCGACAACAGGTCGGGCGTAAGTCCGGGCCATGGAGCATCGGCAATATTCATTATCGAGCCGTCCATAAAACTCTCGATGCCGTAATGCTCCTGACAGGGTATATATATATCATCACCGCGCTGTTCGATATATATACCCATACGTCTGAACTGGTCGGGGATGATACCCAACTTGTCATACGCCACATTGCGCACGGTTATCTCGGAGCGCGTCATGGCGGCCATACCTATAAAACTGCCTACCTCAATCATATCCGGCAGCATGGTATGCTCGGTACCTCCGAGAGCCTCCACGCCGTCTATCGTAAGGAGGTTGGATGCTATGCCGGATATCTTTGCACCCATACGGTTGAGCATAAGGCAGAGTTGCTGTATATACGGCTCGCATGCGGCATTGTAGATTGTGGTGCGTCCGTGAGCCATCACGGCCGCCATAATGATGTTTGCCGTACCTGTAACCGAAGCCTCGTCGAGAAGCATATAGCAACCCTCGAGCCTGTCGGCACGCACCGAGAATACACTCTCATCGCTGTCGAAGTCGAAACGTGCGCCCAACTTGCTGAAACCTATAAAATGCGTATCCAGACGCCGACGACCTATCTTGTCTCCTCCGGGTTTAGGCATACAACCCACGCCGAAGCGCGCCAGCATAGGGCCTACAGTCATCACCGAGCCGCGAAGACGACGACAGCGAGCCGCGAAATCGCTCGTATACATATAGTCGAGATTGACGTTTCGTGCACAGAAGGCGTATGAGTTTTCGGACAGTTCCTCGACCTCCACGCCCATAGCTGCGAGCAGCTCGATAAGCTGCATGACATCGAGTATACGCGGTACGTTATGCACCACGACCCTTTCGGGAGTCAGCAGTGTCGCGCACAATATCTGAAGGGCCTCGTTCTTGGCGCCCTGCGGTGTGATATCACCGTGCAGCCGGTGTCCGCCCTCGACTATAAATTCCGCCATAGCATCTGTTATTTCGGTTTGTCAAACCACTTTTGTGTGGTGTATAATCTACAATCTTCAAAAGTACACATAAAAATACTAACACCCAAATTTTTCGCTCTCTATTTTAGAAACACTGTACAACCAACAACTGTTTTTAATATCTTTTTTATATCTTTGCCATGTAATGGTGAATGATATGAATATACTCCGGGTTGAGAATGTATCCAAGAGTTTCGTCGCGCACAAGGCTCTCGACAATGTGTCGCTGGAGGTGCCGCGAGGCTCCGTATACGGGCTTCTGGGACCTAATGGCGCGGGCAAGACAACACTCCTGCGCATAATAAACCGCATCACGGCGCCCGATACGGGGCGTGTGTTATTCGACGGGCATGAGATGCTGCCTTCCGATGTCTTCAAGATAGGCTACCTGCCCGAAGAGAGAGGTCTGTATCGCAAGATGAAAGTGGGTGAGCAGGCTATATTCTTTGCGCGTCTGCGGGGTCTGTCGCGCGCCGAGGCTGTGCAGCGGCTCAAAACGTGGTTCAGACGTTTCGGTATCGAGTCGTGGTGGAACCGCAAGGTGGAAGACCTCTCCAAAGGCATGGCCCAGAAAGTGCAGTTTATAGTAACGGTACTGCATGAACCTCAGTTGCTTATCTTCGACGAGCCGTTCTCGGGTTTCGACCCCGTGAATGCCGACCTGCTCAAAAGCGAGATACTGTCTCTGCGCGACAAGGGCGCTACGGTAATCTTCTCGACGCACAATATGTCGAGTGTCGAGCAGATATGCGACCATATAACGCTTATAGACCGCTCGCACAATGTTCTCTCGGGCAGTGTTGATGAGGTGCGCCGGCGTCATGGCGACAACCATTTCCGTATAGAGTATATAGGCGACGGCGACCCTCTGGGCAGGGTTCCGCTCTCGCTCTGCACCGTCATCGAGCGCGGCTCACTGTCGCCTGAACGCCACACGATGAAGATACGCATACCCGACAAACGCGATATAAAAACCATAATCGCCGCCGTGAACGAGGCTGTCGAACTGCGCTCATTCGAGGAGACGATTCCTGCAATGAATGATATTTTCCTGCTCTACACGCGCGGCGGAGCCGGAAGCGAAATGCTGCGAACAGAGTAAAACAACAAGCAAAGAGAATATGAGTCAGACTTTTATCATAATGGGGCGGGAGTATAGCGAGCGTGTGCGTAAAAAGTCGTTTATCATAACCACGCTGCTCATGCCGCTCATCGTCATAGCACTTATGGCCGCTCCTACGCTGATAATGCTCTATGCGGGCGGCGGTACGCGCTCGGTTGTGGTGGTGGACGACAGCGGCGTCGTGGGGGATAACCTGCGCGACTGCGATGAGGCCGCGTTTACGGTAGTGCCGCACTCGCTCGAGACGGCACGCAAAGAGTACACCGATACCTTCGGCATACTCTATATAGGTGCCGATGCCGTTGAAAACCCGAACAACATAAGACTTTACGTAAACGGCAATTCGGGTGCGGGCGTGGAGATGGCCATAACGAAGCAGATAGAGGAGGCTTTAGAGGCGTATAAACTCGATACGCAGTACGGTATCCGCGACCTGAAATCCAAACTCGACAGCGTCAAGACCTCTGTTGCGCTTGACGTCCGCGACAACGACCCCTCCAAAGAGGAATCGGCGCGCTCATCATCATCCATAGCCGCTGCCGGCATGGGATTCGTTCTCGGTATGATACTCTATATGTTCCTGCTTGTATATGGAGCGATGGTTATGCAGAGCATCATCGAGGAGAAGAGTACGCGCATCCTCGAGATGATGATATCGACCGTGCGGCCGTTTGAACTTATGCTCGGCAAGATTGCCGGCATAGCCTGCGTGGCGGCAACGCAGATACTTATCTGGGGAGTTTTAGTTGTCGGCGCAAGTACGATGCTACTCCCGTCGCTTGGCGGTGCTGCGGCTGCGGCAGGCGATGGAGAGGGCGTTATGCAGGCACTGTCATCATTTGCCGATACGGGATATATGGTCTCGATATTCGTATGGATGCTGCTTTTTGCCGTCGGCGGATATCTGCTGTACTCATCTATGTTTGCCGCCGTAGGCGCCAGCGTCGATTCAGCACAGGATGCACAGCAACTTCAGTCGATTATTATGGTGCCTATCATAGTCTCGATACTGGTTCTTATGGCTGCCGTGAACGACCCCTCGTCGGGTATCGCCGTATGGTGTTCATATATACCCTTCACCTCGCCTGTGGTGATGATGGCGCGTATACCGTCGGGTGTGCCGGTATGGGAGATTGCGGTCTCGTTCGCCATTCTGTGCATTACGTTTACCTTTATGGTGTGGCTTGCCGCAAGGATATACCGTGTGGGAATACTTATGCACGGCAAAAAACCGTCGCTGAAAGAGATGTGGCGCTGGTTGAGGTATTAGAGGTTACAATATCAAAAATGGGCGGCACGCACGTCGCTTCATGATGTGCATAGAACCAAAAAGCACCTCGAAGAGGTGCTGCGCCGCCCCCGAGGGTGGCAGGGGCGGCGCAACGTTGCGATTAAGCGATGCTTTTTGTATAAAGACAGCAGCGGGTTCGGCATAAAAACCGAACCCGCATTTTTATAATGTTGCAAGTTTCTGTTAGATATTGCGTATATGCTTCTCCCAAGCCCATGCCGAGGCGAGGGTCTCATCGAGCGTACGCTCGGCACGCCATCCAAGTTCGGTGTTGGCGAGCGAGGTGTCGGCCCATACCGCAGGCACGTCTCCGGCACGGCGGGGCGTAACCCTGTAATTGAGTTTGAGGTTGTTCACGCGTTCGAATCCCCTTACGAGTTCAAATACCGACACTCCGTTTCCGGTGCCTATGTTGAATATCTCGTAACTCTCTTTGCAACCACCTTCTACCATACGCTTTATAGCCACGACGTGAGCCTTTGCAAGGTCCGTAACGTCGATATAGTCGCGCAGGCACGAGCCGTCGGGCGTCGGGTAGTCGTCGCCGAAGATGCTCAGACATTCGCGTATGCCGGCAGCGGTCTGCGTGATAAACGGAACGAGGTTCTGCGGCACGCCGCGCGGCAGTTCGCCTATGAGTGCCGAAGGGTGCGCTCCTATGGGGTTGAAGTAGCGCAGCGCTATACCCTGAAGGTTGTCGTATGCTTTGCAGGCATCGCGCAGGATATCCTCGCACATCTGCTTGGTATTGCCGTAGGGCGATGTCGCCGGCTTGCGCGGTGTCTGCTCGGTAACGGGCAGAGTGTCAGCCTCGCCATAGACCGTAGCCGACGACGAGAAGACTATGTTGCGGCGTCCGTAACGACGCATAAGTTCTATTACGTTCATGAACGAGAGCAGGTTGTTGCGGTAGTATTTCATGGGTTCCGCAACCGACTCGCCCACAGCCTTGAAGGCTGCGAAATGTATCACCGAGCCGAAATCGTACTGCTCAAAGAGACGGGCAAAAGCCTCGGTGTCGCAGCAGTCCACATTGACGAAGGGTATATCGCGACCCGTAATCCTGCGCACACCCTCCACCGCATTCATATCGCTGTTGGATAGGTTGTCGGCTATAACCACATCGAATCCCGCCTCGACAAGGGCTACGGCTGTATGCGAACCTATATAACCCGCACCTCCCGAGACAAGTACACACTCCTTTTTCATAGTAGTATAATTAAAAACGGTATAAAAATCTCTGTTTGAGTCGCAAAGTTACTATATTTTCATAAAACCATGTTCGCTTCGCGTCGAAAAAATCATAAAAAACGCTTTATGAACGGGAACCACTTATAGGGTGCATAGCGGAACGGCAGGTCGCACCACACGGGTGTTGCAAGCACTCCTCTGCGGCGCGAGAAGGCCTCGAAGGAGTGGCGGCCGTGATAGCAGCCCATACCCGAGTTTCCGGTGCCGCCGAAAGGCATACGTTCGTTTACCACGTGCATTATGGTGTCGTTTATGCAGGCGCCGCCCGATGCCGTGCGGCGCACGACATCCATACCCCGACCCTCACGACCGAAATAATAGAGTGCCAGCGGACGTTCACGTCCCGAGATGAAGCGCACGGCATCCTCGTCGCTCTCGCAGGCGATGACGGGCAGCACCGGCCCGAAAATCTCCTCCTGCATCACCGGCGCATCCATATCCTCAACATCCAGAAGTGTCGGTTCTATGGTGAGCGTATCCCTGTCGCAGCCGCCTCCGCAGATGATGCTGCCCTGCGAGATGTAACCCGACACACGATCGAAGGCCCTGGCATTAACCATATGCACGAAATACTCATTTCGGGTCGCATTCTCGCCGTAGAGACTCCTCACCTCACGCTTGAAGGCTTCGATGAAACGCTCCCTCACGGCGCTGTGCAGCAGCAGATAGTCTGGTGCTATGCAGGTCTGCCCCGCGTTGAGGCACTTGCCCCACGCTATGCGTCGTGCGGCAATATCCACGTCGGCGTCGGCTGTAACGATGCAGGGACTTTTGCCGCCAAGTTCCAGTATCACCGGTGTAAGATGCTCGGCGGCGGCACGCATAACGACACGTCCCAACTGCGGACTGCCGGTGAAGAAGATGATATCGAAGTTCTGCTCCAGGAGTGCCGTATTGACATTGCGGTCGCCCTCGACAAGAGCGATATACTCTCTGTCGAATGCCGCCCCGAACATCTGCGCAAGGGTGTGCGATACGTTGGGAGTATATGGCGAGGGCTTGAGGACGGCGGTGCATCCTGCCGATATGGCGCCTATAAGCGGACTGACAAGCAGTTGCACGGGATAGTTCCAGGGGGCGATGATAAGCGCCGTGCCGTGCGGCTGATGGACGGTGCGGCTGTGCGAAGGGAAGAGTTTGAGGGGTGTCCCCACGCACTTGGTGCGCGACCACCAGCGGCACTTGCGCAGATGAAGGTCAATCTCGGTGTAGAGCAGCGAGAACTCGGTCAGGAATGCCTCGGCGTGCGACTTGTGCATATCCTTTGCGAGAGCCTCGCACAACGGCTGCTCCCACTCTTTGAGTGCCGTGCGCAGACGGCGCAGCATGGCGCGTCTGAACGATATGGGAAGCGTTGCTCCCGATGCAAAGAATGCCCGTTGGTTGGAGACGAGATTTTTCATAATATGCGGTTGATAAACGATAAGCAATTATTGGATTGTCGCTGCGGCTTGCGTTGCAAGCATCGCTGCCAATGGCTCGGGACAGACCGCAAACGGCTCCCTGTTACTTGCCCGCAACGTTATTCATTCTCTTAAGGTAACACTCAACGGTGTTCTCCATAAGCGAGCATATTGTCATTGGTCCGACACCTCCCGGGACTGGCGTTATGACCGAGGCCTTTGCCGCTACGGCATCGAAATCCACATCGCCGCACAGATGCCCGTCGGGCGTGCGGTTTACGCCGACATCTATCACTACGGCACCGTCGCGCACCATATCGGCCTTTATAAGATGCGGCGACCCTGCCGCCACTACAAGTATCTCGGCCTCAGAGGTTATCGCACCCAAATCTTTGGTTCGGCTGTGAGCCGTAGTTACGGTTGCGTTGCGGTCGAGGAGCATCTTGGACATAGGCATACCGACAATATTGCTTCGTCCCACGACTACGGCGCGCTTACCCTCAATCTCCACTCCCGCCGCATCCAGCAGACGTATTATTCCGCGCGGGGTGCAGGGCGGCGTGCAAGGACGTTTCTGCCACAGTGCCGCAACGTTGAGAGGGTGAAAGCCGTCCACATCCTTCTCGAGGGCTACCGACGATATCACCGCACAGGAGTCTATATGTTCCGGCAGAGGCAGTTGTACAAGTATTCCGTCCACATCATCATCGGCATTGAGACTCTGCACCAAATCGCACAGCTCCTGCTGCGATACCGTTGCAGGCAACTCTATTGTGGTGTTGCGTATGCCCGTCTCGGCCGAAGCGCGGGCCTTGGCCCTCACATAGGATTTGCTGCCCTCGTCATCACCGGCTATGATAACAGCCAGGTGGGGTGTGCGGCCATACTGCGCGGCGTATTGCGCCACACTTGAGGATAACATCTCCCGTGTCTGTTTTGCAAGTTCCTTGCCGCTGATTACCATCTCCCTTTACAGATTGCTTTGCAGGCGGATGCCCGCTGTTTCGATGCCAAAGGTATCTATTTTTTTTCAATTTTTCCGCTTCACGGGCTATTTTTTCAGTTCCGTTGCTTCAGACTGCAAAAAGTACCGGCTTTGTTGTGCGGTGCATGAAATTTTATCTATATTTGCAAAACGGTAGTCATCTATCGCTTTGTGTTAATATTCAAACATCCGTTTGTGTTTGATATTCAGAACGTATAATGAAAATATTCAAATATCTAAATGTGTAATAAAATGAAAATGAGAAATGTTTTTGCGGCAGTATTGTGTGCAACGCTGTCGCTCACACTTACAGTGGCATTCACATCTTGTGATGATGGCGAAGAGGTCGTTATCGGCGGCGATAACAATGGCGGTAACGGAGGTAACGGCGGCGGCAACACTCCCAATACACCGGGTCGCGAGTGGGTCGAGACCTTCTCGGGATACGAAGACGGTGCGCAGACAAACTATGCTTCCGAGACGGGTTTCACCAGCACGGCAACGGGTGTAACGTGGACTGTGGCTTACGGTACGATGTCGCAGGTTACGGACTATGCCAAATTCGATAATGAAAAGTGCTTCACGATGGGTGGCAAGGCGGGCAGTGCCGATGACGGCGAATCGACAATCACCTCGTCGGTACTTCCGGGCGGTGTCAAGGAACTGACCTTCGGTTATGTAGCCAATGCCGGCAAGTCGATGGAGGTGCAGGTTCTGGTCGGCGGCAGCGTGGTATGGACCAGCGGTGTGCAGTCGCTCACCAACAATGCATCCGGAAGCGAGCCTGCAATGGTAACGTATAATGTTACGGGTGCAAACTCCAACGCGGTCATCAAGTTTATCAACCGCTCGAAGGCACGCCGCATCTCGATTGGCAACCTGAGTTGGAAATCGGTTTCGGGTGAAGACAACGAGTCCGGCAATGGCGGCGAAGGCGGCGACGGCGGTGAAGGCGGCGATATCGAGATAGGTGCAATCTCGACACTGGAAGGCGATGTTACGGTCAGCGGCCTTGCGGAGTGCGTCGCACACGACTTTGATGACTACTTCTCGGATGCAAACGACTGGACTATCGAGATATACAATGCAGACTATACCGAAGCGATTTATACGGACATCTTTACCTCGTCGCTTTCGGATGCCGCTCCGAAGAACGGCACCTATAATGTAGACCTCTCGTGGGAGGCGGGTACTGCAAGTATCGGTTTCCTCGATGATCAGTACTATCCATACGGTACGTGGTACTTTACATGGGAGAGCAGTGCTGACGACGCCGATATGGTGGATATGGCAAATGTATTTGACGGCAAATTCGTTATATCGGGTACGACAAGCAACGCTACCGTTGCATTCGAGTTGTACGATATCTACGAGAACAAGATTTCGGGTACATACCAGGGTGAGATACAGATTGTCAAGGGTGAATACTCATCGGTATCGGGCAATGCTCTGCGTGCTGCCAAGGCTCACGCGCGCAAGATGGCACTGCGCACGTTCAATATGTTCAGCAGCGTAAAGACGACCTTCGTAAAGGTAAAATAACACGACAGCAAATGTTTTCGGTAAGCAGAGTGCAGATGTTGTATAGTGAATAGGCAGCCGAAATCAACAGATTACTAAACTGACTGAATAATATGGATAACAGAAAAAAACTCGTTTTGGGCGTCGATATCGGCGGCACCAACACTGCATTCGGTCTCGTGGATGAGACCGGCGATATCTTCGCGGAATCCGTAATACCTACACGCAAATATCTCACCTTTGACGACTACCCCGCTTTCGTCGAAGATTTATGCGAAGGAATGTCGCGACTAATCGACTCGCTCTCATTCGATTTCGACCTGCTCGGCATAGGTATAGGCGCTCCCAACGCCAACTTCCACAAGGGTACTATCGAGACACCCGCCAACCTGTGGAAGTTCCGTCCGGATGAACCTAATCCCGACGAGAGCCGCCGCGTATTCCACCTTGCAGCCGATATCGAGAAGCGTTTCCCGGGCAAACTTGTGCTGCTGACAAACGATGCCAACGCCGCGACCATAGGCGAACTGGTATACGGCAATGCCAAAGGCATGAAGGACTTTATAATGGTTACCCTCGGCACGGGTCTGGGTTCGGGCTTTGTCGCCAACGGCGAACTGGTATACGGCGACGACGGTTTTGCCGGCGAGTTCGGGCATATCGTTGTCGAGAAGTACAACGGACGCAAGTGCGGTTGCGGACGCTCCGGATGCCTTGAGACATACGTCTCGGCAACGGGCATCAAGCGCACCGTATTCGAACTTATGGCCAAGATGACAGAGCCGAGCGAGTTGCGCGATATATCGTACAACGATTTCGAGGCGTCGATGGTATCGGCAGCGGCAGCCAAGGGCGACGCGCTGGCACTCGAGGCTTTCCGTGTTACCGGCGAGATGCTGGGACGCGCATTAGCCGATGCCGTAGCCATAACATCACCCAGGGCCATCTTCCTCTTCGGCGGTCTGGCCAAGGCCGGCAAACTCCTCTTCGACCCGACAAAGTGGTATATGGAGGAGAATATGCTGTCGATGTATAAGAACAAGGTAGAACTGCTTCCGAGCGGCATCGAGGGTAAGAATGCTGCCATACTCGGTTCGGCTGCCCTCATCTGGCAGAAAAACGGAGTTGCATAGCATCCGCCAATTATCAACCTTGCAAGAAGATGAACAGGACCCTTGAAGATATACGCTCCTCATTCGAGACCTACCTCTCACTTATAGGTATGCCGGGCGAACCCGAGCAGTTATACGCTCCTTTCGCCTACGCCATGTCGGGCGGAGGCAAACGTCTGCGGCCATCGTTGCTGCTGGCAACCTATGACCTCTATGCCGATGACCTTGCACCGGCATTGCCGGCAGCTGCGGCAGTCGAGATATTTCACAACTTCACGCTGCTCCACGACGATGTGATGGACAACGCAATGGTGCGGCGCGGCAGACCTTCGGTATATGCCAAATGGGGTCTTAACACGGCTCTGCTCTCGGGGGATGTGATGCTTATCGCTGCCTATATGTTGCTGCAACGCACACCGGTACATCATCTGATGCCGCGCCTGCTGGAGATATTCAATACTATGGCGGTGCAGGTATGCGAGGGACAGCAGTACGATATGGAGTTCGAGGGCAGGTCCAAAATCACCGTCGTGGAGTATATGCATATGATAGAGTTGAAGACCTCGGCACTGCTGTGCGGTGCCGTGCAACTCGGAGCCGTGCTTGGCGGCGCATCGGATGAGGATTTTCGCAAGTTGAGCCGCTTTGCAACGGAGATAGGCCTTGCTTTTCAGTTGCAGGACGACCTGTTGGACTGCTACGGCGACGAGAATCTTCTCGGCAAGCGCATAGGAGGCGATATCCTCGAGGGCAAGAAGAGTTTTATGACCATTATGGCTATGAGCCTCGCCGACCGCGAGCAGCGCGAGGTACTGCGCTCGACACATCTCGACAAGTCGCTTACCGATGAGGAGAAGATATCCCGCGTAAAGGGTGTCTACGATGCTCTGGGAGTGCCGCGCATAGCCGAACAGCAGATATCGAGCCGTTTCGACCGTGCGCTCGCACTGCTCGGGACACTCAAGGGTGCAGGCTCGACACAGATGCTGGCATCGCTTGCATCGGGACTTATCGGACGCAGCAAATAGCGATGTAGAGGTATAAGGTACGATTCGACAATGCAGAGTGTGAATATAAGACGCAGCGATGTGGAGATAATGGCTCCGGCAGGCAGTTTCGATGCCCTGCGCGCCGCCATAGCCGCCGGAGCCGACTCGGTATACTTCGGTGCCGGAGCGCTCAATATGCGTTCGGCCTCGGCTGCCAACTTCACCACAGACGATATAGCCGAGATAGTATCCATAGCCCGCGAGGCGGGGGTAAAGGCATATCTCACGGTGAACACCGTTGTCTACGACGATGAGATGCAGACCATGCGCGATGTTATCCTCGCGGCCCGCGACGCGGGTATAGATGCGGTTATAGCATCGGATATGGCAGCCATACTCTTTGCGCGCGAGGCGGGTGTCGAGGTACATATCTCGACACAGTGCAACATATCCAACGTCGAGGCGGTGCGTTTTTTCTCGCGCTATGCCGATGTGGCGGTGCTGGCACGCGAACTGACACTGCCGCAGGTCGAGAACATCTGCCGTACCATAGAGAGTGAAAATATATGCGGTCCGCGAGGCGAGAAGATGCGTATAGAGATGTTCGCTCACGGAGCGCTCTGCATGTCCGTGTCGGGAAAGTGTTATTTGAGTCTTCACGACTGCGGAATGTCGGCCAACAGGGGCGCATGCAGGCAGTTGTGCCGTCGCAAATACACCCTTACCGATATAGAGACCGGAGCGCAATTTGCGGCTGAAGGTGGTTACCTGCTCTCACCCAAGGATTTGTGTACGATAGATTTCCTCGACCGTTTTTTGGCGGCAGGGGTGCGCGTACTTAAGATTGAGGGTCGTGCGCGCGGTGCGGAGTATGTCAAACGCACGGTGGAGTGCTACGACGAGGCTCTGCGTGCCATAGAGCGCGGCGAATATACGCCAGAACTGACGGCAAGGCTCAGGGAGCGGCTCGCGACAGTCTTCAATCGCGGTTTCTGGGAGGGTTACTACGCCGGTGCGCCCGTCGTGGAACACAGCACACGCTACGGTTCGTCGGCCACGCGGCGCAAGGTATATGTAGGCAAGGTTACCAACTTCTTCAAGCGCATATCGGTAGCCGAGGTAACGGTCGAAGCCTCGACGCTCGACGCAGGCGACGAGATATTCTTTACGGGTGCGACGACGGGTGTCGTCGAACAGCGCGCGGAGGAGTTGCATCTGAACAACGGAGTCGTGCAGCATGTACGTCAGGGAGATGTATGCTCGATAAAGACCTCCGTCGAGGTGCGCAGGGGCGACAGGCTCTACAAATTCGAGGATTCAAATTCAGACGGTGAGTGATTATGGAGTATTCAGAGTCGTTTTTTGAAGGTGAGGAGCGTTGCGGGTACTTCGTCAAGCCGCAGATAAAAGAGTTGTGGGCTGTAGAGTTGGAGATGCTCAAACGTTTCTCGGAGGTGTGCGACAAACATGGTCTGCGCTGGTGGGCTATGGGCGGCACGCTGCTCGGAGCAGTACGGCACAAGGGATTTATACCCTGGGATGATGATGTAGACCTTATTATGCCGCGCGAGGATTACAACCGTCTGTTAGAGATAGGGCCGCAGGAGTTCACTGCGCCATATTTCTTTCAGGTACCGGCAACCGAGGAGATTATGTTCCGCACGCATATAAAACTTCGCGACGACCGCACGACGGGTGTTACGCACGAAGACCGCAACCGCGATATACATCGTGGTATCTTTATGGATATCTTCGTGTTGGACGAGGTTCCAGAGAGTCTCTCGGCACGCAGACGCCACCGCCGCAGGACACACGCCTTGGCCAACAGAGGACGACACGACGCCTTTTGGCGCGAGAACAAAAACCCCTTCAAGCGGCTGCTGTACGGGCTGCAATCGCTGCGGATGATGGGAGGACGCACGCCTGCGGAGCGTTTCGAGATGTTCCAGCGCGAGTGTTCGCGCTATGCCGGCAGCGGCTCGGGCAAGGTGGCACACACATCGCTGACCTATCGCGAGGCTGTGGTATGGGACAGATGCGACTGGGACGAGTGGTGCGAGGTGCCGTTCGAAAACATCACGGTACGCATACCCAAAGGCTACGACAATATCCTCACACGCCATTACGGCGACTGGCGTGCGATACCCGAGTGCAAAGAGGGAGGCGCATCGCACGATGCGATAGAATTCGATGCCAAGACACCTTATACAGAGTATTTTAAGTCAAATTGCTAACTCATATTCATATATGGAGAACAAAAAGGGAAGTGATATGGTAATCGGCTACACGGCAGGTGTGTATGACCTGTTTCACATAGGTCATCTCAATCTGCTGAAGAATGCACGCGGGATGTGCGACAAACTTGTGGTCGGCGTTACCACCGACGATCTTGTAACCTACAAGGGCAAACGCGCAATGATTCCCTTCGAGGACAGGATAGAGATTGTTCGCAGCATAAAGTATGTCGATGCAGCCGTTCCGCAGGGCGATATGGACAAGTTGAGTATGTGCCGCAAGATAGGTGCAACGATTATGTTCGTGGGAGATGACTGGTACGGCACCGAGAAGTGGCGCGACTACGAGCGCTCTTTCAACGAGGCGGGCATACGCATCGTCTACTTCCCCTACACCAAGGGAGTATCATCCACGATAATCTCCGACACGCTGCGCCGTGTGCGCGACAACGACCAGTAACACAAACAGACCCGAAGATGACAGAAAAGGATTATTGTTGCAGTTCATATCTCGCGTTCCGTTACATAGAGCGCGACGGAGCCGAATTTGCCGAGGGTCTGCACCACACGAACCCCGTATTGGCAACGCGCGAGGGACGGAGGGCTGTACACGATGCAGATGAACTGGATGCCGTTCTTGCAGAGCGCTTCGATAAGATGAAGAGTGAGGGCGGACGTTTGGGTCTCTTTCTCTCGGGCGGCATGGATTCTGCCATATTAGCCTCATATATGGAGGGGTGCGATGCCTATACATTCCGTTTCGAGGGCGGCGAGATGTATCGCGACGAGATGGAGAGAGCCGAATACTATGCCCGACGCTACGGACTTAATCTGCACTATGTAGATATAGACTGGAAGACAATCGAAGAGCATCTGCCCGCTATTTTGCGTGCCAAGTGCGCACCCGTACACTCCATAGAGCCGCAGTTGCTGCAGGGGGCGCTCCAGGCTATGGCTGACGGCGTAACGACAGCCGTCCTCGGCGAGGGCTGCGATGCGACCTTCGGCGGTCTGGACGGTTTGCTTGCACGCGAATGGCGTTTCGACGACTTCCGCCGCCGGTATATCTTCACCGACCCTGCGGCAGTGCTGAAGAATCCGGCAGATACGGACTATCTCTTCGAGCGTTACCGCACGGCAGGCGACGGAATAGATTATCAGCGCTTTATATCCGAGGTCTTTGCTGTGGAGAGTGCCGGTTCATACTTCAATGCCTTCGGTACGGCAGGTATGCGTTACGAGTGTCCCTACTCCGATACGTGTCTTGCCGAGCCGCTCGACCTGGAGCGTGTGCGGAACGGAGAGTCGAAGTATATCATACGCGAACTCTTTGCGAAGAAATATCCGGAAATGCCGGTACCAGAAAAACTGCCTATGCCCCGACCCGTTGACAGGTGGTTCAAGGATTGGCAGGGTCCCGTACGTAGCGAGTTCCGCGATGATATCGACATAAAAGAGTTGAACGGCAACAGCCGTTGGCAACTATACTGTCTTGAGCGCTTTTTAGATATGCTCGACAGAGGCGAGATATAGAAAAATATGCACCTCAAAGAGGTGCCGTCCCGCCCCGTGAGGGGGGGGGTAATAGAGTAACCGATAATTAACTGATAACTATATAGATAATTAACCGATAACTATATATAAGTATGTTCAACAGCGATGTATATGTGAGACGGCGCAAAGAGTTATGCCGCCGTATGGGCAAGGGTTTGATTCTGCTGCCCGGAAACAGCGAATCACCCATGAGTTATGAAGCCAACGCCTTCGATTTCCGTCAGGATTCGACCTTTTTATACTATTTCGGACTCGATGTACCCTCTCTTGCCGGTGTAATCGACGCGGAGAGCGGCGAGACGACACTCTACGGCAATGACACCACCCTCGACGACCTGATATGGACAGGTCCCACGCCCTCGATGCAGGAGCGTGCTGCAACATCGGGCGTTACGGATACCAAACCGCTGCCGCATCTTGACACGCGCATCGCAGAGGCTGTCAAGGCTGGCCGCAAAGTACACTATCTGCCTCCGTACAGAGGTGAAACTTCGTTGCTTCTCTCACGTCTGCTGGGTACTCCCGCGACGGCTCTCTTTGAAGGCATATCGACAGACCTGCTCTTTGCCGTTGCGGAGATGAGGGAGAAGAAAGAGGCGTGCGAATTGGAGGAGATGGACCTCGCATTCTTTATCGGATATGCGATGCAGACCGTAGCCATGAAGATGTGTCGTGCCGGCATGAGCGAAAACGAACTTATCGGTACCCTGGACGGCATACCCAAGATATCCGGAGGCTGGGGCGTAGCCTTCCCCTCAATCATAACACAGCACGGCGAGACGCTTCACCACCTTCAGGGTCGCGACATCCTCGAGGACGGACGTCTGCTGCTGGTGGACGTGGGCGGTGAACGTGCATCGCACTACTGCTCTGACCATACGCGCACCTATCCCGTCAACGGACGATTCACACAGCGTCAGAAAGAGATTTACAACATAGTACTCGAGGCACACGACCGCGTACCGCAGATTCTGCGCCCGGGAATGTTATATACCGAGTTGCATCGCAGCGCAGAACTCGTTCTTGCCGAGGGTCTGCGCGGCACGGGTCTCGTAAAATGCAGTGCCGAGGATGCCGTAGAGGCAGGTGTCATATCGGGACTCTTTATGCCGCACGGCTTGAGTCATGGTATGGGTCTTGACGTACACGACTGTCAGGCGTTGGGTGAACGCAGTTTCGATTTCAGCCCGTTTGCAGAGCGTGCGGCAGCATCGGGAACCTGCATCCACCGCAAGACGTGGCGCCTCAATGAAGGTACCGTGATGAGCGATGAACCGGGTATATACTTCATCCCCGCACTTATAGACAAGTGCCGTGCCGAGGGTCGTTTCAAAGGTCTTGTAGACTACGACCTGCTGGAGACGTACAAGGATTTCGGCGGCATACGCATCGAGGATGATATCGTCGTTACCTCCGACGGCTGCCGCATAGTCGGCGGCGAGCGCCATATACCTGTTACCGTAGAGGAACTCGAGGCCGTAGTGGGTCAGGATTAAGCCCCCTCTGCACAGACAACTACAGAGAGGATGAAACGTATATTTATCTTCCCGACCGAGGGCGAGGCAGCACCGTTCCGCCGTCGTGTACCGGATGCCGAAGTGGTGATTTCGGGTGTTGGAGCGGCTGCCACAGCAACATGCATAACACAGGTGCTTAAATCGGGTGCCGACTCGCTGATACTGGCCGGCATTGCCGGAAGTTATGTTCCCGAGATTTCATGCGGAGCCGTTGTGGCCGTAAGCGGCGAGCGTATGTCGGGTATGGCAGACGCAACATGGTACCACCCCTCATTCTGCCCGAAAGCGCTGCCTGCGGTAAAGTCCAATACCGTCGCCGTATGCGGTGCCGACGCCGACGGAGCGCAGATAGAGAATATGGAGGGTGCCGTATTTATGGCGCTGTGTACCGATACCGATGTTCAGTTCTGCGAGGTGCGTGCCATATCGAATATGGTCGGCGCACGTCCCGATACGTGGTATAAAGACCTTGCATCGGACAATCTGGCTGCCGTACTCGAAAAGATATTCTTCAGTCACGATGACAATATAAGTGAGTATGGCGATGACGATGAGGATGTGTATGACGATGAGGATGAGGATAATGGCAATGATGACAACAATGATGATAACAATTATAATAAAAACATTATGGAAAAGGGGAAAAGAAACAAGCTTATTATTTGGAGTATAGTTCTGGTACTGGCGATTTTTTTCATAGTGCTGCTTTTTACCATATGGTGGTCTTGGTTTGAACCATTTCTCAGATATGCCTGCGCCGTATTCTGCGGATTCCTGTTAGGCTGGATTGTCGGACACTTCGGCATAAAAGTTACCCGCGCAGAAAAAAAGAAGAAGAATGCAGGCGACAACGGGATTAATGAGCAGAGTACCGGCAAGGAGACGAAAGAACTGCCGCAGGATAAACACTAATCGACTGCCGCTGCATTATGAGGCCCCTTGAACTCTATATCTCCCCCTGTCCGAATGACACCTTTGCCTTCGAGGCACTGCTTAACGGACGTGTCGATACCGAAGGGATTGAGTTCAATCTGCATCTTGCCGATATAGAGGAGCTGAACATAGCCGCAACGCAGTCGTTACCCGATATAGGCAAGATAAGCACCTCACTGCTGCCTATTATTGCAGGAGAGTACGAACTGCTTGACAGCGGTTCGGCTCTGGGTCGCGGCAACGGTCAGCTGTTAGTGCGCCGCAAGGGGGATTGCACGCCAATACGCAGCGTGGCCATACCCGGAGTGCATACAACGGCCAATGCCATGCTGACGCTGTTCTTCCCCGAACTTGAACACCGTACTCCGATGCTATTCTCGGATATCGCGCAGGCGGTGGCTGACGGAGTATGCGACGCAGGAGTGCTGATACACGAGGGACGTTTCGTCTACGGGCGCTACGGTCTGGAACTTGTCGCCGACCTTGGAGCGCTGTGGGAGCAGAGTACGGGTCTGCCGCTGCCGCTCGGTGCCATCACAGCCCGACGCTCACTGCCCGAAGATGTACGTCGTGCGGTAGAAAGAGTCATAGCACGCAGCGTAAGGTTCGCTATGGAGCATCCCGACGTCTCACGTCCGTTTGTCAAGGCGCATGCACGCGAGATGGACGATGATGTCATCGACAAACACATATCTCTGTTCGTAAATGAGTTTACCCTCTCGCTCGGCAGTGAGGGTCGGCGTGCCGTCAGGCATCTGACGGAGATATAATTATTAAAATCTCTTTTATGCGTTGCGCCGCCCACCCCAACGGGCGGCACAGCACCTCAAAGAGGTGCATTTTCATCAATGCCGATTAGAGAAAAAATATGAGGGGGCGCCCGACGGCTGCCCCCTCGCGGTATTATGCCACATTAAGCACAACACCCTGCGAAAGTTCGGATTTATCGACAACAATCGTGTCGCCTTCGTGCAGTTTTCCCTCGATGATGAGGGTTGATAGAGGTTCCTCTACTTCGTCGAGCAGCGTCCGTCGCAGCGAGCGCGCTCCATATCTCGATTCGTATCCCATATCGGCAAGACGACGCTTGGCCTCATCGGTTATACGAATATTGTATCCCAATTTACCGGCACGCGAGAGCATCTCTCCAAGTTCTATATCGACTATACGCGCCACATCCTCTGTTGTGAGCGTGCGGAATATGATTATATCATCCACACGGTTCAGAAATTCGGGTGCGAAGGTACGCTCAACGGCATTGCGGTAACTCTCTGTTACGGAACTGCTCTCGGCCGTACTGCGCGTTGCGGTAAGATACCCCACCTGCGGCGGCCGCACGGAACTTTCACGTGAACCCACATTCGAGGTCATGACGATAACCGTATTGCGGAAATCTATGCGGCGACCCGAACCGTCGGTGAGATGCCCCTCGTCGAAAATCTGCAACATAAGGTTGAATACGTCGGGATGCGCCTTCTCTATCTCGTCAAACAGCACCACGCTGTATGGTCTGCGCCGCACGGCCTCGGTAAGCTGTCCTCCCTCGCCATAGCCGACATAACCCGGAGGCGAACCTATAAGACGCGACACATTGTGCTTCTCGCCATACTCCGACATATCTATGCGTATCAAACCGCGTCGCTCGTCGAACAGCAGTTTTGAAAGTTCCTTTGCGAGCAGAGTTTTACCCACACCGGTAGGCCCTACGAACATAAAGACGCCTATCGGCTTGTCGGCAGCCCGCAGACCCGAGCGCGAGCGGCGTATGGCTGCCGCGACACGGTCTACGGCCTCATCCTGTCCCACTACACGCGCTGCGAGGTTGTCGCGCAGAGTGCGTATGCGCTCCCGTTCGCTGCCCGAGATACGCTCTGCCGGCACACCCGTCATAGAGGTGATGACAGCGGCTATCTCCTCGGCACCCACCGTTACGGGATTCATCTCTATCGAGCGGTGCCACTCGGCCGTACTCTCGCCAATCTTTGTACGCAAGGCTATCTCGCGTATACGTGCTGCGGCAGCCTTGTCGTAGACCATACTCTCCACAGCCTCGCGACGTTCACGTCTTACGTCGGCCAATGAGCGTTCAAGTTCTGCCAACGCCTCGGGCTTATGCTCGCCGGCGATATGCGCACGCGCTCCCGCCTCATCGAGAATATCCATCGCCTTGTCAGGGAAGTGGCGGTCGGTAACATAACGCTCGGCAAGTTCCACGCAGGCCACAAGCGCCTCCTCGGTATAGCGTACATGGTGGTGATTCTCGTACACCGGTGCCGCCTTGCGAACTATCTGCAACGTCTGCTCGCGCGTCGCCGGTTCAACTATAACCTTCTGGAAACGGCGCTCAAGAGCCGAATCGCGCTCTATATTCTCGCGATATTCGTCGAGCGTGGTCGCTCCTATGGTCTGTATCTCGCCGCGCGAGAGTGCCGGTTTGAGCATATTTGCCGTATCGAGACTGCCCTGCGTGGAGCCTGCACCGACAATGGTGTGTATCTCATCTATAAATATTATGGTATTGTCGCAGCGGCGCAACTCATCCATAAGCTGCTGCATACGCTCCTCGAACTCACCGCGAAACTTCGTACCGGCAACTACCGACGATATATCGAGCGAGAAGAGCCTCTTGCCTGCCATATTGCACGGCACCTCTCCCGAGGCCATACGCAACGCCAGCCCCTCGACAATGGCACTCTTGCCAACACCAGCCTCGCCTATGAGGACCGGATTGTTCTTCTTGCGGCGCGAGAGAATCTGCACCACACGCTCAATCTCTTTCTCGCGGCCGATTACAGGGTCTATCTTACCCTCACGTGCAAGTTGAGTAAGGTCCGTGCCGAACTTTTTCAGCATCGACTGCTCGCCTATGGCTATGGACTGTATATCACTGTCGGACTGCAGGTGAATCTCTATCTCGCCCCCGAGCGGTTCACGATTCTGATTGCTCACGCTGAGTATCCTCTCCGCCATAGCATCTATGGGTATGCCGTATGAGGCAAAGACACGCGAGGATGCCGTCGAAGGGTCCGTTATTATATCGAGCATCGCCAGCAGGGATGATACCGTGCGCATATCCGAGAACTTTTCCAACAGAGTACGGGCATAACGTCCGAAGAAGAGTTCGGGCTGACACTTTTCACCCTGCGCCGAGGCCATCTCCTGCTCTATGCGCGCCATCATCTCGGCAATCTGCCACTGCTTGACGTAGGTCGCCAGCAGGTCATAGGCCATAGAGTTTGTCGAGCGCATTATCTCGAGCATCAAATAATCCTTGTGCGAGCGCTCGATACCGGCTCTTGCGGTATCGAATGCCGTGCGGGCCATCATACCCTCAAGCGTCTTTGAAATCCTGGTCTGCATCGTTATCCATTTTTTGTGTTTCGATTAGATAACGTCTGCACCGTCGTCAATATTATGTTAAATAGTGCGTGTAATCGGTGTCCGGAGGGGTATCTTCCTCAACCGCAGAGAGTATCGAAAAGGATTTTTTTCGCACACGCAGATTTCAACACAGATACTTTGTTGAATAAAGTGTTCAGGCTATAATATTTCAAACCGAATGCCTGACCGCTTGCCGCAGACATAGGCCAAAGGCGCGGCACCGTTCTGCCTGAGATTGTCGATATAGAGCGGCTCGCCCTCGATAATCATACTGCAACTGAAGGTGTCGCCGGCACGAAGACGCGTATTCTCCGATGATACGATGCGAAACCTCAAACCGCCCAGATACTCCGCTTCGCACACCCTGTCGGGCAGCCACGAAAGGCGCACACAATCACCCGCCCGCAGCTCCGTCATCACGCTCAACCGTCGGCTCATAACGGGCGAACTCTGCGTTTCGGGCAGCATTACCGAACGTACACAGTAATCCTCCCAGTCGCGATAGCCGAGAAAGCGCGCCAAAATACCGAGTGTTGCCGGACGCGGCTCGACATCATCAGCCAGATAACCCCACAGGCGTTTCAGTGTTGTGGAGCTAACCATAACGTGCAGTCTGTCGTAAATGCGTTCACTCAAATATTGAAAATCCTTCGGGGTCTGTATGCGGCAGCCCAAAGCACGCTCTATTTCACTGCACAGTCGTTGTTTCACCTCCGACGGGGCATTGCCCTCGACGTCTGTGAATGATGTGGATAGACCCTCAAACGAATCGGCGCCAAAGCCCGACACAGAGGAATCGCAAAGTTCAGGTTTCATAGCAGTGCAAAGTTATGAAAAAAGTATAAAATATTTGACATGTGTGCAAAAGGACCAAAATGGACCAATACAATTCGGGAAGAATGTAGTTTTTTTGTTGCCGGATAAAAAATCGGCTCACAATGGAGTGGTATTCAGAAAAATTGCCTATCTTTGAATTGCGTTTCCCAACGGAAACGCGACATCGAGGAGAGCTATTGAGCTTTGACCCGTCAGAGAATCTGGAAAATTCGAGTAGCATGGGTACAAGTCTGAAGGCTGCTCCTCCCGTTGGGTATATATCTTGCAGGCATTCGGCGAATGCTGCGAAGGTATACTCTTTCGGGTGTGAGCTGAATTTCATTCTTTTTGCTACGGGTATTCCAGAACCTTCTGACGAGGAGTGTCAGGAGGCTCACACTCTTTGTCCGTATGCACAACTCTAATACAAACTTAATATGAAACACAGATTCAGCACATTCGAAGAGTTGGTCGGATTTTACGAATCCGATTTGCAGCTGCCCCTGCTGAAGGAGCTTGCCCTGTGCCGTGCCGCCGTAAAATTACCTCTCGACAACCGCCGCAAGGCTGAAATATTGCTCATGGGCGGTCATCAGTGGCATCTGAATATACGGAAACGAGCCAAGACAAAGGACCATATTATCGGACAGTTGGAAGAAACCAAACTCTGGGAGCGCAAATATTCCAACTTCGAGGAGGTCTATGAGGCTGTTGCCGCTGCCATCGGCGCGACGCGTTATGTCGGTGACCTGACGCTGTACGATGTTGCCAAGCGTATCGGTTTTTGTTGCGGTCATGAGCCCGAGCAGGTCTATCTGCATGGCGGGGCGCGTGTCGGTGCAAGAAATTTGCTCGGCGTTACCCGATTGTATGGCAAAAAGAAGTCCGTCGGGCAGTTCGGCAAATTTTTCCCGACCCTTTCGGCTCTTCACATCGAAAATATCCTCTGCATCGCGAAAGAACTGTTTGCCAAGGGGCGGATATGCGAGGATAAAGAACTCGATTCCGACATATGCTGTTTCAAATGCTATTTTGAAATCCCCGAAGAGTTATGGTATATTGTGCAAGCCAAAACCGTAGCAGAGATACAGATGATACTTCAATCTCAAACTAAATAAAATTATTAAATCTATGAAACTAAAACAATTTATCGGTATAGCCATACTGCTGGGCGGTATGATGTGCGCGGCATTGCCTGTCTCGGCGCAGAGTCAGGTTATGGAGGATATCTATATCTCGACCGAGTCCGACGGCATGTGGGTAAAGAATTCGACAGAATTCCCTAAAGATCTCCCTATTTTGAAAGTCCGTTTGAAAGATAACGGCGGTACTACAAGCGACTTTTTCGATTTCGCTACGATATATCTTAATGATGCTCCGAATGCCAAATATCCCAGTCACGAAATCGATGCAAGGAAATTTAAGGTCAATCGCATCAAATTTAAAAAATTGGAAGTCGGTGAAGACGGTTGGCGTATTTATACATTCGAGAAACCTGCATATATGCGTTCGACCCATACAAACAGTGCGTGCCTCTTAAATGTTCAGTTTTTTGTAAGTGATGCAGATGCAAAGAAGAGACTGCTTAACTCTTATCTGTCTGTAAAGAAATCTGAACGGTATAATAATGCAGCTCTATTTTGCGAGGACGGCGACCCGTCTCATCTCGGCGAGAAAAGCGACAAGTTGAGATATTCGACCACGCCCGAGTTGGTTGACGTTTATCGCAACAAGGCGGCAGAACTTGCCGAGGCGGAGCGTCAGCGCAAAGAGGCGGAAGAGAAGGCACGCTTGGAGAAAGAGGAGGCTGAACGTCAGGCTGCCGAGGCGGAACGCAAGAAGTTTCAGGCATTAGGCGTAACGAACGACGCCGACGGCGAAAGGTTCATGAAGGCATATAATAATGATTACTATGGATATATCGGTTACTATTATTATGCCGGCAAAGGAGTCAAAAGAAATTATAAACTGGCAGAAGAATACTTTACAAAAGCAATTAAGCAAAAGAATATGTATTCTCCTTCGTGGCAGATCAGCGACTACGACCATACTGCTGAAGGCAGAAGAATAAGTAAAATTATTCTGGCGGATATGTATTGGACGGGTAAAAACGGAAAGAAGGATATTAATAAGGCATTACAATTGTATTTCAAGGATGGAGAATACTATATGCCCGACAAATATTATTTCGATGAAACAGAGATAGATGCGATGATACAACTTTTTCAATATAGAGCGGGGCGCTATTACGATGTGGACGGCGCCGCCCCGAGCAGCGAAAAAAGCATCTACAAGGCTGCGGACTTGTATAAGAAGGTTTGGCAGAGTAAACGTGTATTGAATGCTCAATATGCCGAATGCTGCTATCGTCTCGCATACTATGTCGAGACAAATCGTTATTACGACGCCACTTTTGATACCCCCCGCCAATGCTACCTCGAAGCGATTAAATACGGCTCGCCCGCAATCAAGGCAAAGGCGGAACAGCGCCTGAAACAGATAGAAGACGACTATTAGCCGTCGGCCCGACGCAACGCAATACAAAAGCCCCGAGTGCAATCTCGGGGCTTTTGTATTGCAATGATGCCCGAAGCACCACGTTGCGGCATCATTATATTTTGACTTCGACATGACGGAACTCGTCGCACAAATGCTCGAAGCGAACACCGCCTCGTTTGCCGCAAACGTATCTCACAGCGACTTCGATTCACTGCACAGCCGTTGTCTCATATCTTATCTTATATATCTCCTGCAGTTCCCTGTTATGCGGCTCTATGATAGTCGTTGCGTGATTGTAGAGGGCATTGACAATCTCGGAACGCTCCCTGTCTGCAAAGGAACTGCAATGCTCCTCGACAAAGACCCCCGGATAGTCGGTAAAGGTATTAAGCCGTTCGTAGTACTCCTTGCCGAGATAGCCTGTCTGCCTCATGGTATCGGCGTAGTGCGCCAACCCCAACTCTTCGAAGAGTTTGTCCAGTTGCGCCGTACCGCTCTCAATGGCTTCACTGATACGAATATTGCGCATATCGGTTTGCGACGGCTCCGACGGAGAGTACTCCTTGCCGATATATCCTGTCTTACTCATGGTATCGGCGTAGTGCGCCAACTCCAATTCTTCGACAAGTTTGTCCGCCTGCGCCGTACCGCTCTCTACGGCTTCACTGACACGAATATTGCGCATATCGGTTTGCGACGGCTCCGACGGAGAGTGTTTCCATAACATAATGATAACAAGCGCAATCGTCATCACCGCAACCATTGCGGCAAAGAGCCGCATACCTCTACCCCTATCTCTTCCGAAGGCCTCCTGAAGCTCCGCGACGCTCTGCCAACGCCGGTCGGCAGGCAGCAGACATCGACGGATAATACGTCTGCGACCCAAATCCATCTGCGAGAATACAACACCGAGGCTATATATATCGTTGCGCACATCGGCCTCGGCTGTCTCCTTTTGTTCGGGCGACATATAGTCCGGTGTACCTGCCGGCTGTTTCAGTACGGCATAGTTGTCGCTGTCTGCAAGTCCGAAGTCGATTATGCGTATACCGGCCCCGTTTTGCGTAACGATGATATTAGACGGTTTCAGGTCGCGGTGAACAATACCCTTGGAGTGTATATAGGCTACAGCCTCCATAATTTTATCCGCCACAGCACGACGCTGCACACGTGTCGAACGACCCTTGACGAGCCACTCCCCGAGCGTAAGACCGTCGGCATACTCGGCTACAATGCACATTCCCAAGCCCTCTACCTGCTCAAACCCCGCAACAGTGATAACCGAGGGGTGCTGAAGTTCGGCCAAAAGTTCAAACTCCTTACGCAGACGCTGACGGAAAGCCTCCTCGCCGGCTGCATCCCTCTGCAAGCCTTTAAGCATCCACCAACGACCGTAACGCTTGGCCTTTGCCACAACATTATACTGCGACTCGGATATTACAGATATATCGGTAAACGACGACGATATACCTTCGAACGAGTCGATGATATATCCCGAAGCCGATGATGAGCTGTTATAATCTCTCATTCGTGCTATATTCCGTAGTGAATCATCTGAAGCAGCTGAGATGCAAGCACATCTTTAAGCACCACGCGCTTATCCTTGTCGAGAAGATATATCGTGGGCATCGCACGAAGAACATATGTACCGTTCTCCTGCAATTTGCCGGACTCGTAACCCGTTTTCCAGCCGTCGGGGAAGTGCGACAGCGTCTGCTCCCACAACTCGCGCTCCTCACCCGAATATATTGCCAGCACATCCATCTCTCCGTCGGCAATCATCTGTGCCAGAAGTTCATCTTCCCACAGTGCAGTGAGTATCTCCTGGCAGTGTCCGCAATCGGGGTCATAGAATATAAGCAGCATCCGCTCCGAAGATGATGCGCGGTTGAGCGTTGTTCGCCTGCCCGACGGCGTGTTATATGCGAAGTTGGCGGCAATCATTCCCGGGCGGTTCTTGCGCGCCGCCTCGAGTTGCCACCTCGGGCGCACAGTGCCGTACTCGCCAAGCACCGGCGAACTGACAATCTGCTCAAGAAAGAGGATATAATACTCCTCATTCAGCATCGGGGAGTTGGGGTCGTATAGATATTTCTCGGCGATATCCGTAAGCAAAACGTATGACGTACTGTCGGCCTCGGCGCGCTTCATAAGCGTCTCGACCGATATGCGTCGCGCCTGCTCGTCAGCGTATGGGAATACACTGATGAAGTTTGAAAACGCCTGCTCCATAAAGTCGCTGCTATGCGAGCGCAGGGTGTCGGTAAACTCCATCGCATCCCAGAAATGCTCCAAAATATATGCGGCACGCTCCGACGGCTCACGAAGCGACGACGGGACATCAGGCAACTGCAACTCGCCGTCGGGCTGCAATTTAGTCTGTGTCGTGGTCTGCACCGATGCCGATGCCGGAGCGGAAATCTCCGCTGTGTTCGGCTCCCCTATGGTCGAAGAGACATCGCCCGAAACGTTGTTCGCCCTGCCGCAACGACATACCGCAAGAAGTGCAAACATTATAACTGTTTTCGTCGTAATTTTTATAATAGTATGTTGCATGCAGAACCGGTATTATTGTTTTGACAAGCCGCCGAGGAGCCTGTCTCCATGCTTTCAGAAGCAGTATTTGACACCTGCGAGAAGTACGCCCTGACTACCGTAGCCGCACTCTAAGAACCCTCTTATCCATTGAGCGCCGGCCTCGATACACAGCGCCGAGGCCTGAAAGGCCATATCGGCACGAACCGTAGACTGCTTCCTGCCCGCCTGCGGAGTAATACCGTAACTGCTTATCGTAACGCCGCCGCCCACTCTCGAATATACACCGAAGTGCTTGGAGTCATACCAGTAATACTTCAGGGTAGGCATAATGGTAATATAGTTGCCTGAAATTTTGGGCGCTAATGCCGATTGGCCGTCCTTGCTCTTGCCTATCTCGTAGGTAACGGCGCCGCCGATATATAATTTATTCGACAGGGCGTGCATATATTGCAGATTGAAGCCTCCAAGATGGCTCATACGAATCTTATGCCCCGAGATGATATTCATAAGGGTCGATGTTGCGGGGTCGCCTATATTGGTATGGGTCAGAAAGCCGTATGACGCCGCTATCTCGTTGCGATAGAGAGGTATCACATCGACATTTATACTTTTCTGCGCCGATACGGACTGCGAACAGAGCAGCAGCGCAAAGATTAAAAAGAGACTTTTCTTCATATCAACTATATTTTTATGGGGTCAGCACCCCGTTAAACTTCACTCCTGACGATACAAATATATAAATTTATAAATTATATAAAAAGGGTGCTACCTTCTGTAATATGTTCTCAAACCGTAGGTCGTTATTACAGCGAAGCAGAGCAGCGGCAGCGCGAACGACACATTGACCGCCGGCAGCGAACCGACACTTCCCAGGTCGATAATCATTCCCTGAAGCGGCGGCATAAGCGCACCGCCGACAATGGCCATAACGAGGAATGCCGCTCCGAGCGTTGTATCTTCGTTGTCTACATTCTCAAGTGCTATGCCGTATATTGTCGGGAACATGAGCGACATAAAGACGCTTATGGCCACAAGGCAGTAGAGACCCGCTTTGCCTACGATAAATATCGTTCCGAGGGTTGCCAGCGCCGCACCGACGCCGAAGATGGCGAGCAGCATGCGCGAATTGACATACTTCATAAGGAAGGTGCTTATAAAGCGGCTGCAAAGGAACAACGACATAGCCAGTATATTGTATCTCTGCGCCACAGCCTTGTTTATTCCAAGATTGTCGGCATACTGAATGATAAAGGTCCAGACCATAATCTGCGCCGCGACATAAAAGACCTGAGCCACAACACCCTCGCGGTAGACGACATTCCGCCAAAGGCGAGAGAGAGTACCGCCGGCACTGCTCCTTTTCTGATTGCTGCGCGCGGTGTCGGGCATCTTTTTCAGTGCGATAATCACGAACATCACGAGTACGACAATACCCAGAATAACATAGGGATTGCGTATCACGGCGAGGTCGTGAAGACGTATATCGGCCTTCTCGGCCTCGGAGAGCGTTTGGAAAATCTGCTCGCCGGCTTCATTGCGCATATCCGACCACAGCGACGGCAGCACCACGAGCGACGCCACAGCCATTCCCGAGAGCGAACCCATAGGATTGAACGCCTGCGCAAGATTTAGCCTTCGCGTAGAACTCTCCTTGGAACCGAGCGAGAGGATAAAGGGGTTGGCGGTCGTCTCGAGGAATGCCAATCCGAAGGTCAGTATATAGAGCGATATACAGAAGAATGTAAACTCCTGATATGCCGCTGCCGGAATAAAGAGAAATGCACCTGTGGCATAGAGCGCCAAACCGAGCAGAATACCGCTCTTATAACTGAAGCGACGTATAAAGAGCGCAGCCGGTATCGCCATAGTGGCATATCCGCCGTAGAATGCGAACTGCACCATCGACGCCTTGGCGGCAGAAAGTTCCATAAGCGTCTGAAAGGCCGCCACCATAGGATTGGTGATATCGTTGGCAAATCCCCACAGTGCAAAGAGCGACGTTATGAGGATAAACGTTACGAGATATTTTTTCTCGACGAGTCGGGGTTTGTTCTCCAATTTCATTCAGTTTCAGTTATTATAGACCGTTTTTTATTTGTCATAGAGATGGAACATACGCTCCATAGGGCGCCACTTCTCGGCCGAACTCATACCGGCCTTAGCCTGCTGGAATACAGACATATACTCCTCCCACTCTTTTTGTCGTGGCAGGGTATCGAGACGGGCCATTGCCGAGTCCCAGTCGAAGTCGGGCAGCGTCTCCACAATCATAAACAGACGTGTACCGACGATGTAAATCTCCATCTCGAGTATTCCCACTTCACGAATGCCGTCCAAAATCTCTTGCCATACGGCTTCGCGGCTATGACGCTTGCGGTATTCGGCTATAAGTTCGGGGTTGTCTCTCAGGTCGAGCGTCTGGCAATAGCGTTTCACACGTACACCGTGAAAACGAGCCGTATATCCCGTTGCAGGCGTCTCGACAACATCTTTCATCTCTCTGTTTTCGAACTCTTTCATTTTCAGTTTGAATTATTTGCGCGGGTAGAATACTTGCGGCTGCGCACTGCGTACCGCAACCTCTCTAAGTTCCTCCATATCCGCTATCTCGCCCTCGGCCATAGCCTGCACAAGGATATTGCCCATAGCCGTAGCCTCGACAGGTCCTGCATATACAGGCACCCCGAGCGCATCGGCTGTAAGTTGGTTGAGAAGCGCGTTCTGCGAGCCGCCGCCGATGATATTGAGTTGCCTTACAGGCTCCGCAAGCGAGGAGTTCATACCCTCCACCGCACGGCGGTAACGCAGCGCAAGCGACTGCAACACGCACCGCACCACAGCAGCCTTACCTTCGGGTACGCTCTGCGCGTGCGCACGGCACCAATCAGTAATGGCGCTCTCCATATTCGCAGGATTCATAAATTCGGGCGCATCGACATCTATCACGGCATCGGTGCCGCTCTCGGCTGCTGCAGGGATAATGGTATCGTACTGCACCTCTTCGCCACGCTCCTTCCACTCGGCCATAAGGCGCTGCAAAATCCACAGTCCCGTGATATTCTGCAAGAAGCGTATGCGACCGCCTACGCCGCCCTCATTTGTGCATCCGGCAAGGCGCGCCTTCTCGGTTAGTATGGGTTCATCGACCTCGACACCTAAAAGCGACCACGTACCGGAACTGATAAAGGCCACAGGGCGCGACAGCGACGGTATGGCTGCCACAGCGCTCGCCGTATCGTGGCTCCCCACAGCGAAGACCTTGACACGTCCCAGACCCGTCTCGGCGGCGATATCATCTTTGAGGTATCCGCGCAGCGTTCCAGGTTCGAGAAGCCTTCCGAAGAGGTGTTCAGGCAATCCCAGCGCACGTATGGTCTCTTTCGACCAGTCGCGGCGACGGGCATCTATCAGTTCCGATGTGGAGGCTATGCAATACTCATTGCCGGCATTGCCCGTAAGGAAATATCCGAAAAGGTCGGGCATAAAGAGCAGATGTTCGGCAATTTGCAACTGTACGTCGCCGGCTTGTTTCATCGCATAGAGTTGGAAAAGCGTATTGATAGGCATCACCTGTATACCTGTCAGGGCATAGTGCTGCGCACGGTCTATCTGCCCGAAGACCAGTTCGGGCATACCATCGGTACGCGCATCACGATAGCATACCGGATTGCCCACAAGGTTGCCGCAACGGTCTATAAGACCGAAATCGACACCCCACGTATCTATACCTATACCCTTGACCGCATAGCCTTTGCGAGCCGCTGTGCGCAGACCGCACTTCAACTCCTCAAAGAGCGACAGGAAATCCCAGTACACCCTCTCTCCGAGCCTTATCTGACGGTTGGGAAAGCGGTATACCTCCTCTGTTTGCAGCCTGCCATCATCCAGCCAGCCTGCAATGACGCGGCCGCTGCCGCCGCCGAAATCGGCTGCCAAATATACGCTTCGCTCCTTATCCATATCTCTGTCAGCTCTTTTTACCAAGAACGTAAGACTCCAAATCGTCAATCTCCGCCTCGGTAAGCACCGAGTAGTCGCCGCCCGACTCGACGATGATACGGCACGCCATCTCGAAGAAGGTTGCACGCTCGAACACCTGGTCGAAATCCTTGCCGCACACCACCTGTCCGTGATTGGTGAGCAGCACCGAGTTGTGGTTGCGCATAGCCTCCACCACCGCTGCCGCCAATTCGGGCGAACCGGGACGGAAATAGGGTACAACAGGTATCTCGCGTCCGACATGTACCGGCACCTCGGCCGTTACGTTGAAGTTCGTCGGCTTGCGTTTCATGCAGGCGACAGCCGTAGCATACTCCGACTGAAAGTGCAGCACGACATTCACATCCGACCGCTCGCGCAGAACGCCCAGATGAAAGGTACTCTCCATCGACGGTTTCACTCCGTTGAGCGGTATGCCGTCGGCGATATTGCATACCGCTACCTTCTCACGTTGCAGTGCAGGCACCCATGAGCCGGTACCCGATACGAGTGCCAGGTCGCCCACGCGCCACGAGAGGTTGCCGGAACTGCAAAGCATAAGTTTCGCAGTTCCGTATCGGTGCGCCGCTGCGAGGAACTCCTCGAAGTGGCGGTCGGTTATCTCTCCAAACATACGTCAATACAATTTATTTATATATTGGGCCGTAGGTGGTGCAGGCTCTGTAATCTGCGCCCTCCTTGTCCATACCGAATGCATTCCACGATGCAGGACGGAATATCTTGTCATCCTCGACATTGTGCATACATACGGGTATGCGCAGCATCGACGCCAGCGTAATCAAATCCTGACCTATATGACCGTAACTTATGGCACCGTGATTGGCTCCCCAGCAGTTCATCACCGAATATACATCCTTGAATGCGGGTTTGTCGCACAGGCGCGGTACAAACCACGTCGTGGGCCATGTCGGGTCGGTACGCATATTGAGTTTCTCGTGTATTTCGGGGTCTATCTCCACCGTCCAGCCCTCGGCTATCTGAAGCACGGGGCCGAGACCCTTGACGAGGTTCAGACGCGACATCGTTACAGGCATACCGCCCTTCGAGAGGAAGTTCGACGAGAAGCCTCCGCCACGGAAGTAGTCGCGGTCGGCAGGATACCACGTTGTAGCCTTGAGACAGTTCTCGACATCCTCTGCCGTCATATTCCAAGGCTCCTTCATCACGGGATTGCCCTCGGCATCGACAGACTGACCCGAACCGTCGAGCGTCGTGGCACCCGAGTTGATAAGGTGGATGATACCGTTGGATGCCAGACCCGTAAGTTCTTTGCCCGTAACGCGCTTCACAGCCTCGGGACTCCAGTATGTACGCACGTCGGAGAATATCTGCGCACGGTTGGTAAGCAGGTGGCCGAAGAGCATGGCCACACCGTTGCAGGCGTCGTTCTCGGTTGCAACGACGTATGCCTCGCGTATGCCGTTCCAGTCAAACGAGGTATTGAGCAGCGCCTCGGGATAGTCGCCGTTGGGATAGAAGTCCGTCCACTGACGCTGACCCTGGAAACCGGCAGCAATGGCATTGTGGCCCAATGCCTCCTCCTTGAAGCCCATCTCGCGCAACTTGGGATTGCCCGTCATAAGGTCGCGCATGATAATCATCATCTTGACAACGAACTCCCAGTCGGCATCTTTCTGCTCGCGTGTCTTGCGTTTCTCGGGACGGTTTTTGAAGTCGTCGCCCTCGTTGCACTTGCAATGCTCGACTGTCCATGCCATAGCCTTGGCGTACTCCTCCTTGTCATAGATACCCTCCTCCATACGGCGGATAATCTCCGTAAGGTCTACCGACTCGTTGCGCATACCCAGATACTCCTGGAAGAAGTCGGGATTGACAATCGAACCCGCGATACCCATCGACACACTGCCCATCGAGAGATAGGACTTGCCGCGCATGGTAGCCACAGCCTGTGCGGCGCGTGCGAAACGCAGAATCTTTTCGGCTACATCTGCTGGTATGGTGTTGTCATCCAAATCCTGTACATCGTGTCCGTAGATGCCGAATGCGGGCAGACCCTTCTGTGCATGACCTGCAAGCACCGCTGCAAGGTATACGGCACCCGGGCGCTCCGTACCGTTGAAACCCCATACGGCTTTGGGCCAGTGGGGGTTCATATCCATTGTCTCGGCGCCGTAGCACCAGCACGATGTTACAGTAATGGTCGAGCCTACGCCCTCGCGCTCGAACTTCTCGGCGCAGGCGGCACTCTCGGCCACACGTCCTATTGTTCCGTCGGCTATGACGCACTCGACAGGCGAGCCGTCGCCGTTGCGCAGGTTTTCGGATATGAGTTTCGCCACCGCACGGGCGAGATTCATAGTCTTCTCTTCGAGGCTCTCGCGTACACCCCCCTGACGACCGTCGATGGTGGGGCGTATACCAATTTTAGGATATGTTTTCATGTTTGCTCTTTGTTTTTGGTTGTTATTAGTGCAAAATTAAAAAAATTACCGATACAATACTCTCTCTTAAGGCATAAATTTACATCGTTGCTATGCCTTAATATTATTTTTGTCTATCTTTATGGCGTAAAATTAGACCGAAAGCAAATGTACCGCAAACTTACACTCTTTATGCTGCTCGTAATGGTCGCCATAAGCGCCGCAGCACGCCAACCGAAACGCACCAACGCCACATCAAAGAACGCCTGCAAATGTATGCACAGCGACACGCTCCGTGTATCGCAGTTCGGCATGAAGGCCGACTCCGGCGAAGATGCCGCCGAAGCATTGCAGCGCGCCCTTGCCGCCTGTCGCGAGCAGGGAGCGCGTGTGCTGGTCTTTGACAACGGACGCTACGATATATACACAGAGCATGCGCCGCGACGCAGACGTTTTATATCCAACTCCACCTCCGAAACCGAATACGAATCGAAGGAGCATATCATTGCACTGCTCATAGAGAATTTCGACGGACTGACAATCGAGGGCAACGGCGCGATGCTTATGCTTCACGGCAAACTCACGCCCGTAATGATGATTGACAGCCGCAATATACGAATAAACAACCTCGGCATAGATTTCGAACGCCCTACAATGTCGGAGATGAAGGTTCTCTCGTCGGGCAACGGCGAGACTACCGTAGAGTTTCATCCCGATTCGCGTTATGTTATCGAGGAGGGACTTCTGTCGCTTGTCGGCGACGACTGGGTTACGACCTATCCACACTGCATCGACTTCAACCCCGCAACAGAACGATGCGCATACAGCAACGGCTGGCAGGTACTCTCTTCATCCCGTGCGCGCGAACTCTCTCCGCGCATAGTGTCGTTCTCCACCCCCAATGACTTCTCGCTGCCCGAAGGACGCATCCTCACCGTGCGCGATATCATACGCGACCGTCTGGGCATTGTCATCGACGGCTGCAGCGACATTACGCTCGACGGCTGCACCATACGCTATATGCAAGGCCCGGGCATAATATGCCAGAACACACGCAACCTCACGATGCTCAATATGTGCTGCGCCCCCGACCCCGACAGCGGACGTATAATGGCTTCGTCGGCCGACTTTATGCACTTCTCGGGATGCAGCGGACGAATAACGGTTGCCGACTGCCGCTTCGAGGGCGCACATGACGACGGCATAAATGTTCACGGCACGCATCTCAAGGTTACGGAGCGTCTCGCCGACAACAGCGTGCAACTCAGATTTATGCACCACCAGACCTACGGCATCGACGCCTTCTCGGCAGGCGATACCGTTGCTGTGGTGAAAGGCGCCACGCTCGAGCGTACGATGTATGCCGTCGTTACGGATGTTGAGCGCACATCGGACCGCACGCTGACCTTAACCCTCGACCGCACGCTGCCGCAGGATATCGCCGACGGCTTCTGCATCGAGAATATGACCCGTACACCCGAGGTCGAGATACGTCGCTGCTCATTTACGCACACCAACACGCGCGGCATACTTATGACAACGCCCCGCAAGGTCGTTATCGCCGACTGCATCTTTCTGCACACGGGTATGAGTGCGATACTCGTTTCCGACGATGCCGGCAGCTGGTTCGAATCGGGCGGCGTGTGCGATATGACAATCACGGGCAATACCATCATCGACTGCGGCTATGAGCGCGGCACGTCCCAAAAAGCCGTGATATCCATCTATCCCGAAGTGAAGGCCGCCGATGCGTCGAAGCCCGTACACCGCAATATTCGCATCGAGAACAACCGTTTCGTTACCTTCGGCAACACAGTTCTCTATGCGCGTTCGACACAGGGACTTACATTCCGCAACAACACGATAGAGGTTGCATCGCGCGCTGCCGGCTATGAGAATATGGAGCCGATTGTCCTCGAGGCCTGCACCGACACCGATATCTCGGACAACACCTTCACGGAACTGACCGAAGGGAAATAACAGACCCGAAAATAAACGATAAAAAGTAGTCGTTTGCCATATCTGTCTCGCTGTTTCATTTCGATTTATGAAGTGAAGCAACGAGACAGATTGTTTTGCAATCTATGCATTGCTTCGCAATGCGCGCGCCGAAGCCTCCCACTGCGGAGACGCGCTACGCTGCCTCCGCATTCTGCGTCGCTTAACAAAAAACTCATTTTACCGGAAAACTTTTTTTGTTTTTTAAGTTTTTTTGCTCTATCTTTGCACCGTTTTGCAAGCAGACAGACCTTAAATCGTGCCGCCGCAGGGAGAGAGTATCGGTTATGGCAACATAATAATCGGTATCTTCACGTGTGTTGGCGTGTCGGGTCGCAGCAGCAGAGTAATCTGTACCTGCCACAGGGTGCGTGTCAGGTCGGAGCAGCAGAGTAATCTGTATCTGCCACATGGTGCGCGTCAGGTCGGAGCAGCAGGTTGGGGAACAAGTTAGGAGTAAAAAGCAGACTATGATACAACGCGACTACATTATCGGCAAGGCTATGTCCATGTTCGTGCGTCAAGGTATAAAAGCCGTGCGCATGGACGATATAGCGCAAGAGTTGGGCGTGTCGAAACGTACTCTCTACGAGATGTTCGGCGACAAAGAGGAGTTGCTGTACCTCTGTCTCGAACGTTACACATCGCTCCTCAACGACCATATAGCGCAGACGGGTGCCGACGCAGACAACTGTCTTGAAGCAATACTTACCGAACTGTTCGAGATGACGCGCTACTCCGAGACCAACCACCGCATAATGGGTAACCTGCAAAAGTTCTACCCTACGGTACACGAACGGCTGCGAAGCGAGGTGGGACGTCGTGATACCGAGCGGTTCAAAAACGCCATACAGACCTGCGTCAAGCAGGGACTGCTCGACGAAAAGGTCAATATCGACTTCGCCCTTACGATGCTCTACTATATGGCGCGGGGCGTGGTTACGCGCAAAGAGTTGATTCTGCCCGAAGGCATATCGGTACGCGAGGCGTTTTTCGGTGTGGTATTGATGTTCTTTCGCGGCATATCGACCTCCGAGGGTATGCGTATAATAGACGACTTCCACAAGAGCGAGAGATTTACGGCATGCACCGACAACAAAACTGCCGACTCCTTGCTCGACGACATAATCAAACAGGATATTTATAATAATAAGGTATAAACACATGAAAAAAATCGTTTTATTGGCGGCATCGCTGCTGTGCGCATGGAGTGTTACGGCGCAGGAGCAGGAGCAGAGCGGCACTTTGGTACTGTCGCTCGAGCAGGCCATAGAGATTGCACTCAGCGAAAGCCCGACAATCAAAATCGCAGACCAGGAGGTGGAGATTAAGCGTTACGCAAAGCAGGGTACATACGCCAGCCTCTATCCGCAAATCGACGCTACGGCATCCTATCAGCGCGTAATCGAGAAACAGACCATGAGTATGGATTTCGGCGGTCAGACCAACACCATCAAGGTGGGTTCGGACAACTCCTTCAACGGAGGTATCACAGCCGTAATGCCCATAATAAGCGCCCAGTTGTGGTCGAGTCTCAAGGTATCGGCTCTCGATGTGGAACTGGCTGTCGAAAAGGCCCGTTCGTCGCGTCTGGATATGATTGAGCAGGTAACGCAGGCATACTACACCGTCCTGCTGGCCAAGGAGTCGCTGTCGGTATACAAACGCGTATACGACAACGCCGTAGAAAACAATAAAAATATCAAAAAACGTTACGAGGTAGGCTCCGTATCGGAATTCGACCTCATATCGTCGAATGTATCGGTGCAGAACGCCGAGCCTAATGTCTTTGCAGCCGAAAACAGCGTTACGCTTACCCTGTGGCAACTCAAGGCGCTCTTGGGATTGGACCTCAACCGCAATATCGATGTATCGGGTTCTCTCACGGACTACGAAGCGGCAATGGCAAGCGCTTACGATATGACGGGTCTCGACCTGCAAAACAACTCGACACTCAAACAACTCGACCTTCAGGAGCAGCAACTCGACCAGGCTATTAAGATAACCAAGATGGCCAATGTCCCCACGCTGGCAATAAATGCGGCCTATCTCTACACGGCACTCGGCAACGACGGCAAGTTCTTCCGCAAGGAGGCGTGGAATCCATACGCCTATGCCGGTCTGTCGCTCAACATACCCATCTTCGCCGGCAACTCCAGGCGTGTATCTACACGTCAGGCGCGTCTCAACCTCTCGTCGCTTCAACTTCAGCGCGAGAATGTAGAGCGTCAGTTGAAGGTAGCCGTGATACAGAACCTCAACACGATGGATACCAGCGCACGTCAGTACGGTTCGTCGGCGGCAACCGTCGCGCAGGCGCAGCGAGGTTACGAGATAGCGGTAAAACGCTATGAGGTGGGAAGCGGAACGCTGGTCGAGGTGGATAACTCGCAACTCGGACTCACGCAGGCGGAACTGAGCCGCAACCAGGCCATATACAACTTCCTCACGGCAAAGGTGGCCCTCGACAAACTGCTCGGCGAGAGCGGTATTGCCGACTACGAATAGCACAGAGACAGAAATGTATGAATAAAATAAAAAAGATATAGAAAGTATGAAATTCAGATTTGTAAAATCGCTACTGTTAGTTGGTGCGATATTCGGAGCCGCCTGCTCCGGAGAGAAGAAAGAGGCGAAGCAGGTTAATGAGGAGCAGCAGCAGGAGTTGCCTAAGGTAACCGTTACCGAGGTCTCGCGTCAGATGGTAACGCAGCAGACCTCATTCACCGGAACGGTGGAGGCAGAGGTGGTGAACAACATATCGCCGCAGCAGCCGCGACGCATCAATCAGTTGCTGGTGGATGTGGGCGACCACGTAACCAAGGGTCAGACACTTGTCAAACTCGACGAGTCGGCTTTGGTGCAGGCCAAGGCGCAACTCGACAACTATAAAATGGAGTACGACCGTGCAAAGGAACTGTATGAGTTCGGCGGAGCATCGCGCTCGGAGTATGATGCACGCAAAATGGCATACGAAGTTGCACAGACGACCTATGACAACCTGCTCGAGAATACTACCCTGACAAGCCCCGTAGCGGGCGTAGTCTCGGCACGCAACTATGACAACGGCGATATGACGGGAGGTCTTCCGGTATTTGTCGTTATGCAGATAAAGCCCGTAAAGATTTTTATCAATGTATCCGAGAGCCTCTATTCGACCGTAAAGAAAGGTATGCCCGTATACGTAACGCTCGACTCTTACGGCGACGAGGTGTTCGAAGGTAAGATAGTACGTATCTACCCCACCATAGACAACGCCACGCGCACCTTCCGTGCCGAAGTGTCGCTGCCCAACAACGACGAACGCATACGTCCCGGAATGTTCGCGCGCGTAACGCTCCCTCACGGAGAGGCCGAACATGTTGTCGTGCCTGATGTCGCCGTGCAGAAACTCACAGGTTCGGGCGACCGCTATGTATGGATTTACAACGACGGGGACGGTACTGTCAGCTACTCGAAAATCGAGGTCGGTCGCCGTCTGGACAACCGGTTCGAGATTCTGTCGGGCGTAGAAGATGGCGCCAAGGTGGTAATCACGGGCCAGAATACTCTCACAAACGGCGCCAAAGTAGAACTTAATTAGTAGCAGACAACAATGAATATATATAAATCAGCTGTCAAAAATCCGATAACGACGATACTGGTATTCTTTGCCATCGCCATTTTCGGAGTATTCTCGCTGCTGAGGATGCCCATCGACCTGCTGCCGCATATCGATACCACGCAGATTATGGTCATCACAGCCTATCCGGGTGCGAGCGCGGTCGATATCGAGGAGAATGTTACCAAACCTATGGAGAACACCCTCAACGGTGTGGACAACCTCAAGCATATCACCTCGCGCTCCAAGGAGAATATATCAATCGTAACGCTTGAGTTCGAGTACGGTACCGATGTCGAGGTGGCTACCGCCAACATCCGCGACAAACTCGATATGGTCTCAAACGCCCTGCCGGATGAAGTGAACACACCTATCATCTTCAAGTTCGGTACGGATGATATCCCCATTATGCTTATGTCCGTCAAGGCCAACGAGAGTTGGAGCGGACTCTACAAGATTATCGACGACCGCGTATCGACACCTCTCGCACGTGTGAGCGGCGTGGGTACCGTCTCGGTGGCCGGTATTCCCGAGCGTCAGATACAAATCTACTGCGACCCGTACAAACTCGAGGCCTACGGCATGACTATCGAAGGCATCGCCCAGACCATAGCGGCCGAGAACCGCTCTATGCCCGCAGGTACGATGGATGTCGGCTCGAACACCTACTCCATACGTGTAGACCAGGAGTTCGACGACGCTGATGAGATGCTTAACATCGTTGTCGGCAGCCGAGGCGGCGCAAATGTCTATCTGCGCGACGTGGCAACGGTAACCGATACGCAGGAAGAACGCACGCAGGAGAGTTTTAACAACGGCGAGCGAAGCGGTATCCTTGTCATACAGAAGCAGACGGGCGCCAACTCGGTGGATATTGCCAACAAGGTGCGTGCAGAACTTGACAAGATACGTCCCACGCTCCCGTCGGATGTGCGTATAGAGCCGTTCATCGACACCTCGGAGAATATTATCGACACGGCCAACTCGCTTATAGAGACAATCCTTACGACCTTTATCGTGGTGATGATTGTGGTGATGCTGTCGCTGGGACGCTGGAGAGCAACCGTAATCATCGTTCTGACGATACCCATATCGCTGCTCTCGGCACTTATATACCTGCTGGCGACGGGCGACTCGCTCAACATTATAACCATGAGTTCGCTATCTATCGCTATCGGTATGGTTGTCGACAACGCCATCGTGGTCCTCGAGAATATCACTTCGCACATAGACCGAGGCGAGAGACCCAGGCAGGCGGCCATATTCGCTACAAAGGAGGTGGGTGTCTCGGTTATCGCCTCGACGCTCACGACCGTTGCCGTATTCCTGCCGCTGACGATGATTACGGGTATGGCCGGCGTGCTGTTCAAGCCTATGGGATGGATGGTAACCATAACGCTTGCGGTATCTACCGCAGCCGCACTGACCTTCACGCCCGTACTCTGCTCGCTGATGATGAAACTCAACCCAAAGAAGTCGCCGCTGCAAAAGTATGTGGATATGGGCTTCAACTGGCTTAACAAGGTCTACGGCGGAATGCTGAACTGGACAATACACCACCGCAAGACGACAATATTCAGCGCAGTGATTATCTTCGTTGCAGTGATTGTGGGTGTGGGTATGAATATAAAGACAGAGTTCTTCCCCACGCAGGATAATGCCCGTATCGGAATAGATATAAAGTTGCCGGTAGGTACGCGTCAGGAGATTACGCGCGACCTCGCGCTGCGCATCGTCGAGCAGTTCCGCCGCGACTATCCCGAGATTCTCACCATGAGCGTAAACGAGGGTGTGGCCGATACGGATAACGCCTTCCAGTCGATGCAGGACAACGGCACACACATGATAACCAGCAATATACGCCTCACGAAGAAGACCGAACGCGACCGCTCGCTGCGACAGATTGCCGACCTTATGCGTGAAGACCTTCGGACAAAATATCCCGAGATACGCACCTTTGAGGTTAAGGAGACGGGACAGAAGGGCGGTGCCGGAGGACAGTCGTCGGTAGACGTGGAACTTTACGGCTACGACTTCGCCGAGACAGACCGTATGGCCGATGCCATTCGTGAGATGATGCTCGGCATCGACGGCTGTACGGAGGTAACCATCTCGCGAGATGAGTATACGCCGGAATATCAGGTTGTTTTCGACCGCGAGAAACTCGCCATGAACGGACTTAATGTATCTACGGCGGCCACGTTCCTTCGCAATCGCATCAACGGCTCAGTCGCTTCGTATTACCGCGAGGACGGTGAGGAGTACGATATTCTCGTGCGCTACGCCAAGGAGTTCCGTGAATCGGTCGAGGATATCGAGAACATAACCCTCTACAACTCGACCGGCGGTGCCATAAAGGTACGCGACGTGGGCAAAGTTATAGAGACCTATACGCCGCCGACCATCGAGCGCAAAGACCGTTCGCGTTATGTGAAGATTTCGGGTTCGGTGGGACACGGATACGCCATGTCCGACATTGTAAATGCCACTGTCGAAGGACTTAACAAAATGGAGTTTCCGGCAGGCATATCGTGGAAACTCGGCGGCTCATATGAAGACCAGCAGGATACCTTCAAAGACCTTATAACGCTTATGGCGCTGATGATAATCCTCGTCTTCGTGATTATGGCGTCGCAGTTCGAGTCGCTCTCCTATCCGTTTGTGATTATGTTCTCGCTGCCGTTCGCCCTGGTGGGTGTATTCATCGGTCTGTGGATTACGGGTACGCCTATGGGTGTGATGAGCATGCTCGGTATACTGATGCTTATCGGTATCGTGGTGAACAACGGTATCGTGCTTGTGGACTACACGAGGTTGTGTATCTCCCGCGAGATGCCGGTTTACGATGCTGTCGTTACCGCCGGACGCTCACGTCTGCGACCGATACTCATGACAACGCTCACCACCGTTATAGGTATGATTCCTATGGCCATTGGTTCCGGCGTCGGTTCTGAGATGTGGAATTCGCTCGGTATGTCGGTTGCGTGGGGTCTTACGTTCTCGACCCTTATCACGCTCTTCCTTATACCGGTGATGTTCACCTCGCTGACGATAAGACGCAACCGCCGCGCCGAGCGTAAACAGCGCAAATTGGAGAAGAAGCAGCTCAAAGCGCAACAGTAAACAATGCCGCTGCCGCAGAGGGACAGAGATTATGGAAAGTCATCTGCGGCGGCAGCACAACAAGCAAAAGCAAACGATATGAAAGCGATATTTTTATCTTGCAACCAGGCACTCTACGAAGAGGTGCTGCAAAAAATGAAGGAGTGCGGTATGCGCGGCTACACCGGCTGGGAGGAGGTTACCGGCTGCGGTATGACGGATGGCGAGCCGCACCTTGGCGACCACGCATGGCCCACGCTCAACTCCTCGCTTATAGCGATGGCCGAGGAGCCTGCCGCAAGCCGTTTTCTGGATGCCGTTCGGCAGCTCGACGCCGACAACCCGCTGCTCGGCATACGCGCCTTCTGGTGGGAGATAGGCGGCACGATTTAATTCGGCTTAATTCAGAGCCGTTTCCCCGCTGCCGGGCAGGTGCCTTGCGGCGGGGAAACATTTGTCTGAAACGTGGATATAGTTGATAATGTGTTGATAAAAACGCATGGAGCCGGCGAACCGCAACAGATAAATCGGATACATTTGCATAAGTATCTATAAGTATATAGATATATACCGCCAAGGCTTATATAAATAAATCGGATATTTGTAAATTGTACTATAAATATAAATCACAATACAAACGCTTATGAAAAAACTTTACTGTCTGTTAGTTATGGCGCTGGCGCTCCTGGCATCATCATGTACCGGAGATGCAGCTGTTAAAAGAATGAACACACAGTTGCTCAAGCACGTGCCGACCAATGTGGATTATGTTGTTGTGGGCGACTTGACTGCCGTTGTAGAATCGGCTGACGGCGAGTTCAAAAACGGCGAATTGAAGCTGCCCTCCTATATCACCGACTATTTGAGCAGCTGCATGGACAGAGACGACTACAAGGTGTTCGAAAAAGCTTTGGAGAAATTTAACGAGGCGGGTATTAACCCGAGCGCAGCCATTTTCGGCAATTACGATGATGACGAACCCGTTATACTTTTCTCAATCAAGGACAAAAAGTCATTCTACAACTTCCTCGACGATATGAAGTTCAGGGAGAATGACAAAACCGACGGCTGGGTATCATATCTCAAAGAGGGCGATTATTATCAATGGAAGGATGAAACGCAGTATTATGTAGTGGTTACGAATGGTTCATACGCATACTTAACCGATTGCTGGGTCAAGAAAAAATCCGAGGCGGCTGGCATTGTTACCAAGGTAATCAAAAGGGCCAAAGAGAAGAACTTTGCAGGAACAGGCTACGGCAAATATATTAAAAACAGCAATGTTGCCGGAGTTGCGTTCAAGATACCCAACGAGTTAAAGGTCGGAATGAAAGGTGCCGGCGTACCGGGTGATATTGCAAATATCTTTGACGGCGCCGTATGTATGCGCAGCAACCTGAACAAAAACAAGCTCGAGGCAAAACTCACCATTCTTGACAAAAATGGCAAAGAAGCCAATCTCAAGCCGTTCAAAGATTATGTTGACATATCGGCTAAAATCAACAAGAATGCACTTGCGCTGCTTGGCGAGGATGAGTTTATGGTATTCGGCGGGACGGTAAAAGATGTAAAATGGAACAAACTGCTTGACGACATCAGCCTCAGCCGCAGTGACAGAAACGCCCTCAATATGGCGATGGACTATATAGAGAATCTCAACGGCACCGTTATAATGGGTTGCGGAGTGAAAAACGGTCTCAAGACATTGGGTGCATTGGATAGATACAACTACGACGATGCACTTAAGCAGGTATCTTTCACATACATCATCGAGATGAAGCAGGGTAAGGCTGCCGGTATGGTCGATGATTTGCAAGACCTTGCCAAAAAGTTTGGTGCCGGCACCGTAAAGAGCAACGACAACGGCTTCCAGATTGAGGTTGACAACTACAGATATGGCGATATGACTTTCTATGTCGGCAGTGTAGACAACTTCTTCGTTGTAGCTACGCATCCTATCGAGAAGAATAACAATAACCCCATTGCAAAAGAGTTCCAATTCGACAAATTTCACGGTGCCTGCGGTCTGGTTCTCTACAGCGACAACAAAATTATGAAGGATTTGTGTTTCGACAACACTCTCAAGTTGTCGATGACGCAGAAGCCCAAGTCGTTTGAACTGACCTTCACGTTCGAGGTCGACGGCGGCACCCGCAAGGGTCTTGTCGGCAAGCTCGCGGAGTCTTTTATCAACTTCGCATCCAAATACGATGACCCCGATGATTTGGAGGAACACTTCGAAGAGTTGTTATACGGCAACGACAATAAAAACAGTTAT
>JAFLRT010000060.1 GCA_022511295.1 Alistipes sp.
TGACGGGTTATCGGCGGTGCGGCGGGGCGTATGGCGGTGTGATAGCGGGGCGTATGGCGGTGTGGCGGTGCGTATGGCAGTGTGGCGGTGCGTATAGCAGTACGTTCGGCTGCCCCTTATATATATAAATAGGTATAAGGCGGTTCTGGTATGGCGTCGAATGTGCAGTGTATGGTTTGGGTATAGCGCCGATTATGGCGCCGGGTGTGGTTCGGGTATAGTTGGGGTATGGCGCCGAGTGTGCAGTGTATGGTTGGGGTATAGTGCCGGTTATGGCGCAGGGTGTGGTTCTGGTATGGCGCCGGGTGATTCAGAGCAGCGGCAGCACTTTTTCGAGCGCCCAGCCGTGAGAACCTTTTACCAAAATCCTGTAACCCGAGGGGTTATAAGTTTTGAGGTATTCCGCCGCCTCGCCGGTAGTTGCAAAGCACCTCCACGCTCCCGAAGCGACCATATCTCCTGCCACGACGTCAGCCGCTGCGGCGAAACTGCTGCCGACGGAGATTATCTCGGCTCCTTCGACCTGTGCGGCTGTCATGGCTATGTGTCTATGCTCATCATCCGACCACTCTCCGAGTTCGAGCATATCGCCGAGTATCAGCATCTTCTTTGTATGGTCATCGCGGTGCAGGTTCTCTATTGCTGCGGACATACTCGACGGGTTGGCGTTATAGCAATCCGCTATAATCGTGTTGCGGCCGCTCTCGATGAGTTGCGAGCGGTTATTCGACGGCGTATAGTGTTCTATGGCGTACTCTATGCGTTCCTGTTCCACATCGAAGTAGCGTCCTATGGCGACTGCGGCGGCTATATTGGCGAGATTATAACGTCCCTCGAGGTTGCTTCGTATGCCGTCCGAAAGCGAGAGAGGGTATCTCTCCACCTGCATCGTCGGGCGCTCGGACGCCATCTGCATCAGCACCTCGTCATCCTCCGGCACAAAGGCGCGTCCGCCGTGCGACGCGAGGAAGTCGTATAGTTCGCCCTTGCCTCGGCGTATACCTTCAACGCCGCCGAAACCCTCTAAGTGTGAACGCCCTATATTGGTGATTATTCCGCAGTTAGGCTCGGCGATAGATGCCAGCAGCCGGATCTCGCCGCAGGCGCTGGCGCCCATCTCGACGACGCCTATCTGCGTATCGTGCGTCATCGAGAGCAGCGTGAGGGGTACGCCGATATGGTTATTGAGGTTGCCGCGCGTAGCCGCCACTTCGTATCGCTCTGACAGCACGCAGGCTGTAAGTTCTTTGGTTGTCGTTTTACCGTTGCTGCCTGCAACGGCCACTATCGGCAGCGCGAGCCTCCGGCGATACTCCCGCGCCGTATTCTGCAAAGCCGTGAGGGTGTTATCCACACGTATCATCCTCTCTGCGAGGTCGGGATTATGCTCTATGGGGCGGTTGGAGTCTACAACGGCCCAGCGCGCACCGCGCCGTAACGCATCGGCCGCGAAGTCATTGCCGTCAAAGGATGCTCCGTGCAGGGCGAAGAACATCACCCCATCAACATCGCCTCGTGAATCTGTTGCGGCACGGGTGCAATCCCCGAAACGGTCGCACAACTCCTCTGCTGTTATCATTTTAGACAGATTAGATGTATTTGTCGCCGAGATTGAACTTCACCTCGTCGATGTATTTGCGAATATCCTGCTCCTCTTCGCGCGGACATATCATCAGAACATCATCCGTGTCGGCTATGATATAGTCCTTCAGACCGCTTATGACGGCTATCTTATCCTTTGGCAGCGACACGATGCAGTTGCGTGTACCGTATGTAAAGCAGCCGCTTGCCGGCTTGACATTGGCATACTCGTCTTTGCGCGAGAGTTGATAGAGCGAACCCCACGTCCCGACATCGCTCCAGCCGAAATCGCCGCAGCGGACAAATACATTGTCGGCCTTCTCCATTACCCCGTAGTCTATGGATACTGCGCGGCATACCGAAAAGATATGTTTTATAGCATTCTCCTCGCGTTCGGTGCCGTAGTCGCCGATTATCGACGAGAAGAGTGAGTGGTGTTCGGGCAGATGTTTCTCTATCGCTGCCACGATATCCTTCACCTTCCAGATGAATATGCCCGAGTTCCAGAAAAACTCGCCGCACTGAACGAAGGTGCGCGCAAGTTCTATGTTGGGTTTCTCGGTAAAACACTTTACGCGACTGATTTCGTTGTTGTCCGATTTCTGTATATATCCGTAGCCCGTCTCGGGACGGGTAGGGGTTATTCCGACAGTCATCAGTACCTCGTGGTCGCTTACGAACTCGAGCAGTTGCTCCGTAATCTCGCGGAAGGTCTCCTCTTTGAGTATTATATGGTCCGACGGGGTTACAATCATACGTGCCTCGGGGTCGCGCTGCAGGAGCGAATATGCTGCGTAGCAGATGCACGGAGCCGTATTGCGGCCTACCGGCTCGCACAATACCTGCGACGGCTGAATCTCGGGCAGGTGTTCAAGCACATGGTCGCGATAGTTGGCATTGGTTACCACGATAAAGTTTGAAGCGGGTACGGTACGCGCAAAACGCTCGTAGGTAAGACGCAGAAACGACTTTCCGGTACCGAAGATATCGAGAAACTGTTTCGGTTTCGAGCGACGGCTCTTGGGCCAGAAGCGTGTTCCGGCACCGCCGGCCATAATTACGCAGTATACGTGTTCGTTCATTGCAGGTACTATTTATATTTATTATATTTTATATTACGTTTATAATTGCGCTGTTTTGCGTTGTTACTCCAATTATTACACAAAGATAAAAATATTTTCATAAATTTGCAGATTGAACGGTAATTATTTTGGTGCTGCGAAGATATTTCGGTGCCGACGAAGATAGGATTATTTACAAGATGAAGATAAGACTGTTTACTATACCCAATATGTTCACGCTTGCGAACCTTATGTGCGGTTCGATTGCCGTGATATCGCTTTTCGGATGTGCGTGGGGCGGCCCTGCTGTCGCCTTTATGCTTGTTATCCTGGCGGCTCTGTTCGATTTCTGCGACGGTTTTGCCGCGCGGTTGCTGCACTGCCCGTCGCCTATAGGGGTGCAACTCGACTCCCTGGCCGATATGGTATCGTTCGGTCTTGTACCCTCTGCCGTATTTATGAGTTTGTGGGGCGGCGCATCGCAGTGGTGCGGCTGCTGGCCGGAGTGGACGCTCCGTGCAGGGTACTACGTACCGCTGATTATTGCTGCTTTCTCGGCGCTGCGTCTGGCCAAGTTCAACGTGGACGATACGCAGCACACCGAGTTCGAGGGTCTGCCGACACCTGCCTCCGCTCTGCTATGCACCTCGCTCGCGGCTCTCTCGCAGGCGGGATATATAGGATTTACTCGCGAGGCGATAGTGGCGGTGTCGATTTTGACGGCGTGTCTGCTCATAAGTCCCGTGCGTATGTTCTCGCTCAAGTTCAAGGGGTTCGGCTGGAGAGGAAATGCCGTGCGTTATCTCTTTCTTGCGGCATCGCTGTGTATCGTTGCCGCAAGTCTGATTTTTCACGCTCCGGCATACTCCGTGATGACAATTATCGTTCTCTATATAGTCGTCTCCACGCTGCGGTGGGTTTTCTGCCGGAGAGGTGGCGGTGAACAGTAGGAACCGAATTGGAAAAACAAGGCATTTGTTAAAGGAGTGAAAAACGGGTTGAGATATGTGTTGGTATGTGCGGTGCTTATGGTGCTGTCGCTGTCGGTGCCTATCGCTCTGCGTGCGCAGAGCGCTGCCGATATAATGCGCGCACAGCGTAACGGAACATATAACGACCAGGCAGGCTACGGCGCCAACCCCTATGACGACGAGGAGGAGGGGGAAGAGGGGATGATGCCTCAGGACTCCACCAAAAAGCAGCGTATGCGCAAACCTCTCGAGTCATACTACTTTAACGACTCTATAAGGGCTTTGCCCAATTTCGAGTGGTATGTCAACCGCAATTTCAACCGACTTGATATACATCCAATCGACACCCTGCTCAATGACTGGCGTATAGACTATCCCTTCTATCGCAAGGGCGTGGGCGATATGGCAATAGGCAGCCTTGGTCAGGCATCGCAGCCGCTCGACTATAACGACAGACAGAGACAGGAGAACTTCTCGTTCTCGCAGCCATATTACATATATAACTATACGCTGGAGAATGTCCCATTCTATAATGTCAAGAAACCGTTTATACTTATGTCCTACCGCGAGTCGGGACAAAAACGTTACCGTGAGGAGAACTTCGGCATAACCGTCGCGCAGAACATATCCCCATCGTCGGGTTTCAATGTCAATTACAACGCTCGCGGAACAAAGGGCAAATATGAGTGGTCGCGTACCAAAAACCATAATACATCAGTGGCATTTTCGCATACGGGAAAGCGATATTCGGTCTTTGCCGCCTATCTCAACAACCATATCGAGCAGCGTGAAAACGGCGGTGTCGTGGGTCTGTGGGCTGTGCGTGATACGACCTTCGAGATGCCGTCGGGAGTACCTATGAAACTCGCCTCGGCCGAGGCGCAGAACATCTATCGCAACAATGCTGTCTTTGTCAAGCAGGTAATGGCCATACCTCTGCAAAGGGTTACCGACTACGACTTCTCGCTGGCAGACCTCTCGACGGTATATATAGGGCATACCTTCGAATACAATACGTGGAGCAAAACCTATACCGATAAGTATGCAACCTACACCAATGACAGAGGCGACCGTAACGAGAACGGCGAATATATCCCGACGCAGGGAGTATACTACGACCATTGGTATATAGACCCGCTGAAGACGCGGGACTCGCTGTGTGAGCGTGTCATATCCAACCGTGTATATGTTCAGGCGCAGCCATGGCGACGGGACAGCGCACTCGGAACACTCGACGGCGGTGTGGGAGTCGATGTTCATACATATTCGCAGTTCGCTATCGGCGACTATCTCTCGGGACGATACGTCCGCGACCGGCGCACGAGCTGGTTTGTATACGGCTCTATCGACGGACGCATAAAAAAGTATGTGGAGTGGAACGCCGACTTCAAACTGTACCCTTCGGGGTATCGCGGCGGCGATATCTCCATCGGCGGTGATATAGCCTTCAAAGCCTATGTCAAAGGGCATATGCTGCGGCTTTCGGGGCGTTTCAGGCAAGAGAGCCGCTCGGCAGACTACTGGCACGAGCATCTGTTTACGAACCACTTTGTATGGAACAACTCCTTTGACAAAGAGAATGAGACACGTTTCGAGGCGGCTTTGACGGTGCCGGATTACGGAATCGAGGTCGGTGTCAAACAGGGGGTCTACAACAACAAGATATTTTACAACGACAAGAGCGTCGTAACACAGCATAACGGAGCCGTAAGCCTTACGAGCATCTATGCCCGCAAGGATTTTACAATCAAGGGGCTGCATCTTAATCATCGGGTGCTTGTACAGTTCTCCTCCGACCAGACAGTTGCTCCAGTACCGCTTGTTGGTGCCTATATCTCATATTACTATGAGTTTTGGGTGAAGCGTGATGTGCTGCGCTTGCAGGCAGGTATCGACGGACGTTTCAATACGGCATACTATGCTCCCGGGTACAACCCTGCGCTCTCCGTATTCTACAACCAGCGCGAGTGGAGTACGGGTAACTACCCATATCTCGATGCCTTTATTACCGCCAAGTGGAAGCGTATGCGTATCTTCCTCAAGTATCAGCACTTCAATAAAGGTCTGTTTGGCAATAACGAGTATTTCTCCGTTGCCGGATATCCGCTCAACCCGGGTATGTTCAAGATGGGTATATCGTGGGGATTCTATGATTGATGCGAGGGGCGTGGGCAGACTCTTTTACATAGTAAAACGTGCAGTCGCGGCTGTTGCCGCTTCGACGGTTGCCGTTGCGGCTCTTTTTATGATGCCAGAGCCTGTCCGACCGCAGACGACAGAGGTCGCAGTGCCGTCTCCGCAGCCAGAACCTGTGGTTATATCTCCCTATGATGATATTATGCAGCAGGTGGAGGGTGATACGGGTGTAGACTGGCGTCTGCTGAGTGCCATAGCCTGTGAGGAGTCGAAATTCGACCCTAATGCCGTTTCTGAGGCGGGTGCGCGTGGACTTATGCAGATTATGCCCGTAGTGGGCAAGCATTATGGCGCAGAGGCTGCCGAACTGTTTGACCCTGCATGTAACGTGCGTGTCGCGGCTCAACTTCTGTGCGATGCTGAGCGTATGCTGTCATTGCCTCAAACGATTGACAATAATGACCGTATGCGTTTCGTTTTGGCGTGCTATCACTGCGGTATAGGTCATCTGAGCGATGCGCGCCGTCTGGCACGCGCCTACGGTGAGAATATAAATTCGTGGCCTGTCGTGGCGCGCTACCTCAAACTGAAAGGCGACCCCGATTACTATATGCACGAATGCGTCGCAAACGGCTGTTTTTCGAGTGGTTCCATTACGGCGGGATATGTAAATCGGGTGATTAAACTCTATAACAGTTACTGTTCCGAATGTGCTGGGGAGCCTGCGAGAGACGATGCTTAATCGCAACGTTGCACCGCCCCTGCCCCCCCCTCGGGGGCGGCGCAGCACCTCGAAGAGGTGCTTTTGTGCCATAAAAACAGAGATTAGTAGAAAACGTTTTCTACTAATCCCTTATCGCTCTATTTGACAAATATTCAGTTACTTATTTATTCGCCTAAGCGCCATTTTTGGCATCATTACCTATATAATCAAGCAGCCGACCTTTTCGGGCCGGCTGCTTGATTTGTATTCATACGTTTGTCAATACTCCACTTTGTCGGGTTTGGACTCCCACTTGCGGAATGCTTCGAGAGCGGCGTCGCGCATAAAGTGTTCGCAATGCACCGAGCGGCGGTCGTAGTCGAGTGCCAACTCATCGTATATGAATGAGTCGTCGAAGTCAATCGCCTTGGCGTCGGTCTTTGTGTTGCCATAGCATACACGTCCGATGCCGGCCCAGTATATCGCGCTGAGACACATGGGACACGGCTCGCATGAGGTATATATGGTGCATCCGTCGAGTTTGAAGTCTCCCGTTTTGCGGCACGCCTCGCGTATAGCCGATACTTCGGCATGTGCCGTAGGGTCGTTGTTTGGCACTACACGGTTGCAGCCGGTCGCTATCACCTCGCCGTCGCGGACGATGACGGCTCCGAAAGGCCCTCCTCCGTTATCCACATTGCGCACCGAGAGGTCTATTGCCATCTGCATAAAACGTGCGTCGTCAGCCGAGTAGTCGGTTCTCTCCGGCAGACTGTCGCGCCTGTCGCGCGTAGTACCTGCGGTCGCCTCTGACGACCGTAAATCGCACTCTTTCATAATCTGTTGTCTGTTTTTTTCTTGTTTGAGGGCTATGCCTGTCCTGGCTTGCAGAATGCCTGCGGGTTGCCGCCCGAGATTTCAATCTCGCCGAATGACGACTCGTATCGTGCCAGATTCTCCTGCATCGAGAGGAGCAGACGTTTGGCGTGTTCGGGTGTCAGAAGAATACGGCTGCGCACCTTGGCTTTGGGCATGCCGGGCAGTATTGCAGCGAAGTCGATGACGAACTCGGTCTTGGAGTGTGATATTATAGCGAGGTTTGAGTAGATACCTCCGGCGACGTTTTCGTCCAGCGCCACATCCAAACCCATCTGTTGTTTTATCTCTGCCATAGTTTTACTGTTTTTGCGATATTGTCGTAAACAAATATAGTTATAATTTTCGAGACAGGCAATTTTTGAACCTCTTTTTGTGCGAAAATATATTTGTACTGATACCGAACAGAACTTTGCAAATAAATTTGCAGCACCTGTCTGAAATAAAATAGCCGCTCGTAAGAGCGGCTATGCTGTTTTGTCGTAATCAGAGGAGAGAGAGGGATTAACATCGCTCCGCACGGTTTGAGCCTCGCGTCGCTTGTTTATCCATTGAGGTGAGAGCGGAGAGAGAGAGACTCTCAACTATTGTAAAATAAGATTCCATGATTATTGCATTTTATCGAACTCCGCAATCTCTTCCTCTTCCATCTCACGGCTTCCGACGATGCTGGCGTCGCTATTGTATCCGACCCACATATTACCTTCACGGACAATAAAATAGTCTTCGCAAACATCCGGGTCTGTCTGGATAATCTGACCCGTAGGCTGCATAGTCGTAAGCAACTTGCCTTCGGACGAAACAATCGCCCACTCCTGCTTGAAGACCAATACGAAGAATGTATGGCAAAGGATGCATGTCACGAAAT
>JAFLRT010000061.1 GCA_022511295.1 Alistipes sp.
GCTTTGATTGATTAAGATGGATTAAGAGAATTACGCGGGAAGAACAAACAAAAAAAAGACCAATGATTTCTCATTAGTCTCGTTCAGTAGCGCGAGAGAGACTTGAACTCTCGACCTCAGGATTATGAATCCTGCGCTCTAACCGGCTGAGCTATCGCGCCATCGCAAAAGCGAATGCAAAAATAATATATTTTTTTATTCCGACAAAAAGTTTTTTACCTTTTTTCTTCACAGAGCCGCATAAGTTTTATGCAAACATCTTAAAACCAATGCATTCGGTGCGTATCAGCAAGCAACATACGCACCTTATCATTAAACTCATCCGCAGCGAGCAGTTGCTCAAGCGTGATATGTATACGGTAATTCCAATTCTGGTGCGGGTTCGACGGGTCATTGATACGCTCGGCAGAAGCATCATCGCGTCGCAGGCTCTCATCCATAGACAGCCAGTCCTGCAACGGTACAATAGTCAAAATAGATGCGGCCTCAAGCTGACGGCGCAAAATGGATGTACATATCCACGCCGCAGGCTCCGAAGGTGCCGGACCGTCAAGTCCCATAATATTATTATAATAGTGTTGTCGGCGCTCGGCATCCTCCTCCCACCAAACTCTTATATTAGACATATCGTGCGTCGAGGGCGAGCAGACCGAATAATAGGGGTAACTTCCCGGGTCGCCGAACTCCCGCCCGAACTCCTTGGGCATACGCTCTATCTCGAGCGAGAGTATCTCCAACCGTCTCATAACATCGGGAACACATGCCGGAATCATCCCCAAATCCTCGCCACAGACAAGCATCCGTGTAGACGAGACAAGCGGTTCGAGTTTACGCATACCCTCACAACCCCACCACTCATTATGGCGGCGGTAGAAATAGTCCTCATAGATATTATCGTATGCCATTCTATCACGAGGCGTGAGCGAGGCATACATTGGTGTAGTATGCGCCGCAATACGCGGATGATAATGGCATGGCGTGCGACTATCCTCGACAAAGAGGACATCCTCATCATCGGTTTCAGGCACCGCATAGCGGGAATCAAATACAAAACCGTACGACGCTATATCATCGGCCGTGAGCGGCAGTGCAGGGCTGAAACAACCCATAAGTGCGCTCGGAGCCGAGAGAGGAATCTCCCATATACGGAAGAAACCTAAAATATGGTCTATACGGTAGGCATCGAAATAGTCGCTCATCTTGACAAACCGCGCACGCCACCACGCATAACCGTCATTGGCCATACGCTGCCAGTTGTAAGTGGGAAAGCCCCAATTCTGTCCGCGAACCGCGAAGTCATCGGGCGGAGCGCCGGCCGACGAATCCATACGAAAGAGTTCAGGCGTCATCCACGCCTCGACGCTTGTGCGTGATATGCCTATGGGAATATCGCCCTTGAGAATAACGCCGCGAGCATGGGCATAGTTGCGTGCTTCGCGCAACTGACGGTCGAGAAGGTACTGAATCATATACCAATAGCCAACCTCGACAGCGTGCTTTTCGGCGAAACGTTTAACCGCAGTATGATTGTATACTGCCATATCGCCCCACGCCGAGAAATCAGCAGTCGAGAAGCGGTCGCGCAGCACGCTGTAAACGGCATAGGGCATCAACCACCACTCATTGGCGGCAAAAAACTCATTATAGGTATGCGAGGCGAAAATATCATCTCCGCAACGTTCATATAGCAGGTGCAGGTAGCGATGTTTTACCTCGTCCACTCTCTCGTAGTCCACCGCAGGCACAGCGTTAAGTTCGCGTGCGAGGCATTCGAACTCCGTGCGCTCGCTCTCATCAAGCGGGATATCGGCATCGCGCAGAGATATGTAATGCGGATGCAGGGCGAAAATCGACACGGCATTATATGGGTATGAGTCATACCATGTGCGACTGCAAGTCGTGTCATTCACGGGCAGTATCTGCACAACGCTCTGTCCCGTTGCGGCAGCCCAGTCGGAGAGAGGTTTAATATCAGAAAACTCACCCGTACCGAAACTGCGCTCCGACCGCAGCGAGAAGACGGGAATAGCCGTACCGCTACCCTTCCAGTGCAGAGGATTGACAAAGGCGCGGACGCGAACCTCGAGGAGTTCATCTGCTGACGGATGAAAGTATTCAAATGTGCGGTTATAGCCCTCCTCCCACGCCAGAAGTACGCCTGTATCGCGGTCGGTAACGATAAACTTATACTCGAACCGCTCCGGCAACGACCGTGCAGGCAACGCTATGCTCCACAACGGAAAGGTGCTGTCGTCAAGTTCGACCGCCCGCGTCGTATCCCAGCAGCCAAGCGTCCCGCAGTCGCCCACAAGGCGCAGACTCTGCGACGGAGATACTCCGGCAGCATTGACCTTAATAACTATATCGCCAGCCTGCGGCGTACGGTCAGAGCGGGCTTTGCCATTGCGGCGTGCAAAAATCACGTCGGCAAAGGCCGAGGAGCCGAAGACACGACCCGCATCAGTGTCATTCTCGGTTATGATATGAACTCTCATCTGTTACATCGTTTCACACCTCGCGGCACAGCGGCACACGGGTATATTCTCAACAAAAATAACATTTTTTCATCTTTTTTATTCCGTTTCACGAAATAATGGGTATATTTGCGGCGAAATAATCTTCAGGGCAGGGTGAAACTCCCTACCGGTGGTTACAGTCCACGACTCCCGAGCCGGAGCGCGATACTTTCGGAAACGAATGCAGGCGCTGTGAGCAAGGGACTGAATCGGTGAAACTCCGATACCGACGGTTAGAGTCCGGATGGAAGAAGAGATGGAGGTATGCATCAGGGCATAACCGTTGCAGGCGGATATTCCGTTACGCAGATGCGTGTATACTCCGCGATTATAAGCCGTGAAGATATGTTTCACGGCTTTTTTATTGTGTTGAGTATGAAAAGATTTTGCACATTCATCTGTCTGCTTATCCTTGGGCTGTCCGGCGCCAAGGCTCAAATCACGACCTCGGCCATAAGCGGCCGCGTAACCGACAGCGAAGGAGAGGCTCTCCCCGGAGCGACCGTAACCGCCCTGCACATACCTTCAGGCAGCCGCTACGGAGTATCGGCCGATGCAGGAGGGCGTTTTACAATTCAGGGTATGCGCACGGGAGGACCTTACACCGTAGAGATATCATTCATAGGATACGGCACGGCGATAGTAGAGAATCTTATGCTCGAACTCGGAACTACATTCGAGTTATATCCGGTACTCGAACAGGACAACACGCTTGAAGCCGTAACGGTAACGACCTCCACAGCAAAGGCTTTCGATGCAGCCAAAACAGGTGCAGCATACAACTTCACCGCACGGCAGATTGCAAGCATACCGACCGTAAGCCGCAACATAGATGACATAGTACGCCTCTCGCCCTTTGCCTATCCGGCAAAGACCGGAGGCATATCCTTCGGCGGCGAGAACAACCGCTACAACTCATTCAACATCGACGGTCTGGCAGGGAACGATATGTACGGTCTCACCTCGACCGGCACCAATGCCGGTCTGACATCGGCTAATCCCGTGCCTCTCGACGCCCTCGAACAGATAGAGATTGTAGTGGCTCCGTTTGACGTCAGACAGGGCGGCTTTACCGGCGGCAGCATAGATGCCGTAACAAAATCGGGTACCAATGAGTTCAAAGGCTCGGCTTATGCCTACTACAACGACCGCAACTTCTACGGCACTACACCAGGACGCGACATAGCGGTACGAGAAAAACTCGCAGCGCAATCGACACAGATATACGGAGCGACACTCGGCGGAGCCATCGTGCGCGACAAACTCTTTTTCTTCATAAACGGTGAGTTCTCACTCGAGCGCTACCCGTCGTCCTATCATCCCGGCGAGGGCGGAGCCATCTCCGCAGCCGAAGCGCAGCGCATAGCCGCACGATACAATGAATTGACGGGTTACGACGGCGGCGGTTACGCCGCACGCAGCATAGACCGCACGGCAGGTGCGCTCATAGCACGCATGGACTGGAACATAAACAGCAGCAACAACCTCTCGGTGCGTTACAACTTCATCGACGGCCGCAAGGACGAGTATTCCAACTCCCCCACAGCCTTTATGTTCTGCGGCACGGGATATACATCGGTGAGCCGCGCCCACACTGCCGGCATAGAACTGAACTCACGCATAGGCAACGCCCTGCATAACGAACTGCGCGCAGGTTACACCTGCGTTACGGACGGCAGGGACACCGAGCGACTGCTGCCATACGTCGAGATAGGCGGTCTGGGTATGACCGGAGGTGCAAAGGCATACATCGGCACCGACCGCTTTGCAGGCGCCAACTCCCTCGACCAGCATACGCTTACGCTGACAGACAACCTCACCTGGTACAAGGGACGACACACGCTGACAATAGGCACGCACAACGAATACTATCGCTCACATGTTGTCTATGTAGCCAATTCGCTCGGTTACTACACCTACAACTCGCTGGAGGATTTCGAGAACGATATGGCCTCGCAGTACGCCTACAACTATACGGATGTTGCCGTTACAGGTACAACGAAGTGGGGACCGACATTCAACTCGCTCCAACTTGGTTTTTATATTCAGGACAAGTGGGCGCCTGTTGAAAACTTCTCGCTTACATACGGTCTGCGAGCAGATATACCGTTGATATTCGACTCTCCCACCCTGAACGAAGAGTTCAACAGCGGCGCAATCGCCCTAAAACACGGAGCAAAGACCGGAAGCGTACCACATGCACAGGTTTTATGGTCGCCGCGCGTCGGTTTCCGCTGGTATGTCGGCGCACAGCGGCGCACGCTCCTGCGCGGAGGAGCAGGACTGTTCACGGGCCGCGTGCCGGTCGTATGGATTGTGAACAACTTCTCCAATACCGGCGTCGAGCAGAAAGGCGTTGTACGTCAAGGCGGCACGGACAGCAATGGCAACCGCATAACGGCACAGCCCTTCACACCCAAGCCTGCACCCACCGATGAATCGACGACAAACCCATCCGTACAGGTTATCGACGGGTCATTCCGCTGGCCGCAGGTGCTGCGCGCAGACCTCGCCATAGAACACGATTTTCGCAGCGGGTGGCATCTGTCGCTCGAGGCACTTTTCGGCAAGACCATAAACAACGTGCTATTCCGCAATCTGGCACTCGAGGAGAGCGGCAAGCGTATATGCGCAGTCGATGCAGACAGCCCCTCGTCGGCCCGTTACGCCATCACAGACAGCCGTTATTCGTCGGTATACTACACAACAAACACTTCGCGCGGCTACTCATACTCCTTGACGGCATCGGTCGAAAAGAGTTTCCGTTTCGGTCTCGACATAGGAGCATACTACACCTTCGGCCATGCACTCTCGCTATGCGACGCCACCTCGTCGGCACAGGCGACCAACTGGAGCAGAACATACGCCGTAGATACCGAGATGCCGCGTCTGAGCCGCTCGGTATTCGACTCGCCGCACCGTCTGACAGTATACGCCACATTCTCGCGCCGATATGCGCGCATCTTCGGCACGACTGCTGCTCTCGTATACCGTATGTACTCCGGACAGCCGTACTCGCTGTGCTACGCCGAGGATATAGACCTCAACGGCGACCTCACACGCGGGAATACTCTTATGTATATACCCACCGAGGAGGAACTTGAGCGTATGTCGTTCGCCGACAATGTATCGGCTGCAAAATGGAATGATTTCATCGAGTCAGACCGCTATCTGCGCACGCATCGGGGTCAATTCTCGGAGCGCAACGCCCTGCGGACCCCTATGGAACACAGGCTCGACCTGCATATAGCACAAGATTTCTACTTCGGAGAGAAGAGCGGACGCAAACTGCAACTCACACTCGATGTAATCAACTTGGGGAATCTTATCTCCCGCGACTGGGGTGCCTGGTACACCGTATCGGGTTCGCGTCTGCAACCGGTTAAGATTACCGCCCTCAACGAAGACGGCAACGGCAATCTCGTCCCGACATATCAATTTACGGGTGCAACCTATGCCACCGACAATATTCTTTCGCGGTGGCACATGCAGATTGGCGTAAGAGTGGTGTTTTAGGCTATTGGCTGACAGTCGGAGCCGACGGCTGACGGATAGCGGTTACTGCAACAGAATCCGGCGCAGTTCCTCGCAACTTCTCTCGGGATTCGCATTGTCGAAAAGATAAGTTCCGAAGCCAAATGCGGAGGCAGCCTGCGTATTCGCCTCACGGTCATCAATAAAGAGCGTGCGCGAAGGCTCAAGGTCGTAACGCGACAGAAGTATCCGAAATATATCGGGTTCGGGTTTGATTGTTCCCTCCTCGCACGAGACGACCTCGCCGTCGAAGTATTTATAGACAGGCAGCGTGCGCAGGTAGTCGATAAACTCGAGCGACATATTGGAAAGCACATAAAGCCCGTAGCCCGCCCTTTTGAGTTCGCCTATAAGTTGCTTTGTAGCCGGAACCTCCTCCTGCATATCTATCGCCTCGACAAACATACGCTCGCACATATCGCGGTCGCAGTTGCGGTATCGGCACACCGCCTCCTTGACCTCATCAATGGTGAGCGCACCGCGGTCGTACTCATCCCAGAACTCGGGTGTGCCGGTCTTGGCAACAAACGAGAAGAACGCGAGCATCTCGTCGCTGCATCTGTGGGGATTGCGGGCAAAGACCACGCCTCCCAAATCGAAAACTATATCTTTATACATCATACTCATCGCAACTATTTTGCACTGTTATAAAAAAGCCACGTCCCCTTATGCCATAGTTCCTCAAACGGTCCGCGTTGATTATGTGCAAGCCACAGGCGGCAGAATATATACTGCACGCATACGAATCCCATACCCAAAAGCAGACTTATGGTATGACCGGCAATGCGATACAACCCAAAGCCCCAGTTATAAAAGAGCATAGCGCCGAAAATCGACTGACCGAAATAGTTCGTAAGACTCATACGTCCGTATGGCGCTATCCACATCAACATCTTGCGTGCGCGTGTGCGGTAGAATGTCAGCACCACAGCCGACACGATTACAACCATCATAGCGAGGTCTTTCCATCTGTTAAGCATAACATCGAGGCCATGCGACACGCACTCGTTGGCGGCCATCTGCGGCAGGCGGTTTGCCAATGGCAGCAGAATGGCCGTAGCGGCGACACCTATTACAAGCAGGCGACGCCATATACGCATATTATTCCCTTCGTCGCACAATAGTCTGCGGCGTCCGAGCAATATGCCCGTAATAAAGAGGAATGGTATCTGCTCCAGACGTCCAACCTGAAACGACCATACGAAATTGCACGGCAGACCATATCTTACACTCACAGCGGCCACATCCGGAAATCCGCCCTCTGCCTTGGAAGAGAACATCGCTTCGAAATAGGGAGCTGAATCGATACCCGGAAGTGTCGCTTCGGGATTCACAAGACCGGCGACAAGAAACGCGACCTCGACAGGCTGAAGCAGAAGTATCAGCGCCGCTATTTTCAGCGCCCTGTTGCTCGCACGTATAAATGGTATTACAGGCAGAGCGCACACGGCGTAAAGAAAGAGTATATCTCCGTTATAGAATGTCATATCGAACAGCCCAAGCACCATAAGCAGCACCATACGCCACGCGAAACGCAGTCGGAAATCCTCACCGCGACGCGCTCGGTTGTCATCCTGAATAAAGAAACTGAAACCGAAGAGCAGTGCGAAGACAGCGTACATCTTTCCTGCAAGCAGGAAGAATGTTACATCCCAGACCCTCTGGTCAAGTGCGGTGAGCGGCGGGAAGTTATAGAAATCGAGGTGTTCGAGGAAATGGATAACAACAATACCGCCAATGGCTATGCCGCGCAGGACATCGGCCACATCTATACGGCTGTTGTTCGTGTTCGCGTGTCGGCAATCTGCACCGGTTCGGGTATTCATTTCGTTATAGTATCTACATTGCAAATATAGGCAAAAATTGTGATTTACGGCAAATAACAATAACTAAAACAACAATGCCACGTATTTAATCCAATATTGCTATCTTTGCAGCAGGAACAACCGAACAACGAGAATGATTGCAAAAATATATCTGCGGCGAGGTAAAGAGGAGTCGCTCAAGCGTCGCCACCCCTGGATATTCTCCGGCGCCATAGAGCGTATCGAGAGCGAGACAAACTCTGTCGCCGAAGGCGAAACGGCAGATGTATTCT
>JAFLRT010000062.1 GCA_022511295.1 Alistipes sp.
GCATACTACTGCGCAATGCGTGTGCAATATCGCGTATATGTTATTGATTATTATTGCATTACACATCCGAGTTGCGCAGTCCTGTTGTGTGTTTAAGCGAATAAGCGCAAACTAACTCGCCAAAAACTCGCCAAAAATAAAAATAGTCTTTATATTTGCGCACGGAAAAAAGTGTGTGTAATGGCGACTATTTACTTATCATTGTCGGCAAAGTATAATGCCGTCCTGAATGCCCGTGAAATCATGGTGCGCTTCTCGCATGGCAAGATTAATCAACGTGCGAAGTCTGGAATATTCGTTCAGCCCGATTATTGGGATGTCAAAAATGAATGCGTATTGATACCGCGCTTGCGCCTAATAGGGCCGGAACAGCGTCGCCTGCTCGACGAACTAAACGCGAAGCAATCGCAGATTGAGGATATGAGGATGTCGATAATGACGGCGTTCGTGTCTGCTGATTATATTGATAAAGGATGGCTCGATAATGTGCTGCATCCAAATAAAAAAGAGGCCTGTGCAGCGTCCTCTTTCTTTGCGACGTGGGGTGAATTTATAGAGAGTCGCCACGTCAGCAAACAGCGCAAAGCCATGTATTCGGTTGTTCGGGATATGCTCTACCGATATGAACAAGTCGCCAAAGTTGCAGCTCCAAAGTTTAGGCTATCGCTTGACGACATCACGGCCACAACTATCAACAAGTTCGAGTCGTTTCTGCAAAACGAGCATTTGTTTGTAGATAAATACCCACATATATATAAAGGTATGAAGAAGCAGGATTTGCCCCGAGCGCGTGGTGGCAACACTCTCTCTGACCGAATTTCTATACTTCGTACTTTCTATCTTTGGGCCATCAAAAACGACTTGACAAAGAACGACCCGTTTAAGAATGTCGAGATAAAGGCTCCAGTGTATGGCACGCCTATATATATTACTATTGAGGAACGGAATCAGATACTTAACACGGATATGCCCTCTGCATCACTGAATGCGGTGCGTGACATATTCGTGTTTCAGTGTCTTATAGGGTGCCGCGTCGGGGATTTACTGCGCATGACAAAAGCCAATATCGTAAACAACGCAATCGAGTACATACCGCGTAAAACAAAAGACGGCCATCCTGTCACGGTGCGTGTCCCTTTGAATAAGACCGCCCAAACGATTCTTGAACGACATAAAGATAGTAAACGTGCGGCACTGCTACCTTTTGTATCTGCACAGAAATACAACGATTACATAAAGGATTGCTTTAGGTGCGCAGGCATAACGCGCACCGTGACAATCCTCGACCAAATTACGCGTGAGCATAAGCAGGTGCCGATATGCGATATTGCATCCTCGCATATGGCACGCCGTACATTTGTTGGTAATTTATACAAGCAGGTCAAAGACCCCAACCTTGTCGGGGCTCTGAGCGGTCACAAAGACGGCAGCCGAGCATTCGCCCGCTACCGAGCCATCGACGACGATATTAAGACGGAGCTTGTGAACCTGTTAGAATAATATCACAGTGCGTCGGCCAGCTCGCAGACTACCGCCGCATAGAGTGGATAGCAGCATTCTGATACCTCCAGCAGCGAAAGCAAATATTTTAATTTCTCATTCATGGCAACAACAAATAAAGTCGTGAATAACCGGCCATAGTGTTCTATTGGTGTCGCCCGTAAGGTATGCGACCGCTTCGCCCGATAGTGCCAGGCCGTCGGTTTTGGCAATATCATCGACAAGGTGTCGCAGCTCATGCTCGAAAGAGTCCAAGAACTCGGCCGGCGAAGATGTAATGCCTACGACCATAACCGACTGCCGCAAGCGTTTGTTCGAGTAGGTAAAGCCGGTATCGAGTTTGCGCGCGGCCATCTTCTGCCGTACTCGGCGCATAATCTTTTTAGGGCAGGATATAGCCGAAAGGGATTCGAGGATGTCGTCAATATAGTAGTCGGTCACGGCGAAATACAACCGAACGTCCCATCTATACTTTGCTATCCTCAAATCCCCAGTTCTCATGTCCTCTCTCTGCGTTTTACGTGTTTCCAGTTGCGGGCCAGCCGGCGACGTTGCGAACGATTAATCCCGGGCGCCACCAGCGCTGCCTCCACATTATTGCGCACCTTGTCGTAGATTTCAGTTGGCAAGTTCTGCACTATCTCCTTCAGGTTTTTCATCGGCTATCTTCGACTTTGTTGCGGCAAACAGCGACGCTATTTCCGCAAATTCATTTTGCGGTGTTACAAATTCCGGCAATTCAGCTTTGCCTACCACAAACGCCTCGATTTTCTCGGCGAGTTCAATCAGTTTGCTTTCATCGCTGACACCAACTTTTGCGAACATCGTGTTTGCCTGTTCGACAGCAAACTGCCGAGCATTGACTTTTGATTTAATTTCTCCTGTAAAAAACATAATTGTATAGGTTTTGGTTAAAGCATATCCTGCCAAATGATAGGCATACCCAGTGCGATAGTCTTTGCGAACAGTTCATCCATAGCCCGAGTCTCGGCACCGTCGGGGTCGTCGAGGTAATCCTTGATAAACTTTGCCAAATACTGCTCGTTCGGAACCGACGAACCGAGGTAGTCGGCTACCGCCATATTGCATACATACACCTTGTCATAGGCTTTGTCGTTCTCCAACTCCACGCCGTACTGTTTCAGCAGCGACTCTACCTTATCTTTGCTGTAAGGCGTGAATGCTTTGCCGTCGCGGCCTTTCATTTTCGACACCATGAAATCGCACAACTTCGGCGACACGTGCCAGCCATAGTTCGATAAATAATCGTCGTACCCGCTCGGGAATTTATCGCGTGAATCTAATCTTTCTGCCATAGTTTTCATTTTTGAAAGGAGAGGGACACGACCGAAGTCGAGCCCTCTCGCATTGGTTAATGACTAACGCAGGCGGGAATAACGTCCCGTGCCGCGTACACCTCGACGCTCACCGAAATCGTCGTCGTCGTCACGGTAACGCGCCCTGCGGGCATGACGCTCCTCGTAGTCGTCACGTTCGCCATAATCGCCCTCCTCCATATCGTCGATTTCTTCGCACAAATCCTCGATACGGTCTTTCAGTTTTTTCACCATGCGTTTGATGCGCATCGCGCTACGCATATCTTCGCGCTCGTCGCGCTCTCTCAAATTCCAGCTCATAATTTACTCTTTGGTTTTCTTTGTTTGCGAAGATTGCAGGAGTTGCCGAATCTCGCCCATAGTTTGAGTCATATCCGCAATAGATTTTTCCATCATGCTAATACGCTCGTTCTGGGCCTTTGATTCGGCAAACGTCGGATTCATCTCCTGCATGATGCTCTCGCACTTGTTCACGACCTCCTTGTGGTGGTCTACACTATTGATAATGTCTGTGCTTGTCCGGAGCATTGCCCGTACTTCGTTCAGTATTGGCTCCGTTGAACACGCCAGCGTTAAAGCCGCCGATGGTGCCACATTTCCCGTTTCGGGAACGACATACGTCTTGGTCTGACCGTCATGCTCGACGGTAAGGTCGATAACCCTGTCGGTAAACATCATCGGGTTTGCCATCTGCCCCTGCATCATGGGCTTTTGCTCTAATCGCGGCGGCGATACACTTACCACCTTGCCAATTTTGTAGGACGGAACAGCACCGCTCTTGTCGAGAATATGCACTTGAAAGCCGCTTTGAAAGTCTTTGAACATCTTTTATCTTCGTTTTAATTGTTAAACAATTCCTGTCATTATCTGCAACGTGTTGGTGCTTCTGTCGAACCAGAACTCATACACGCCGGTGCCTGGCAGGTCGGCCACCGTCAGGGCCTCGCCGTTGTATTTAGTAACGGCCTGCGTCACTCCGTTTGTCGAGAATACAATCGGCAGCGTCGTTGTTGTTCCCGCCGGAATAGCCTGCGTAAGTTCTACGAACAGCGAACCGCGGTACTGGATACTCATGAATGAGTGCGCAGGAAACGTGAACACCACATTGTCAGTATTGACGGTTACGGCCGAGGAGGTAATCGCCGCCGAACCGCGGCGATTTACCCAAGAAAAAGGAAACGGCATATGAACCTCCTTTCACTATTAACCCCAGAAACCGCTGCCGAGGCCGAATCCGTTGAATCCTCCCAGACCGAACGCCGAAAGTCCATACTGCGCTGCTACGCACGTCGGAACGCCGACTACGGGGCTGTACGGAATAGTTGCGGTCTCAGGCAGCTTGCACTTGATACCGTTGACGTCGTTCTGCAATGCAGCGACGGCGGCATTCAGCGGAGCCACGGCCTGACCTACCACACCGGCCATATAGGCATTCTGATGCTCGAGGTTGAGCTGAGTAGTCAGCGTCGAGTTCTTCTCACGCAGCGAGTCTATCTTGTCGTAGAGCTGCTGCGTCTGCATCTGGTCGAGTTTGGCGATGATTGCCGAAGTGCTTGCCAGCGACGAATCCTTGATTGTGTTCTGCAAGTCGCAGGTCTGACGCTGCGTCTCGTAGGCCACGGCGCTGAAACCGCGCTCCATGCCGGTCTGCAGAGTGCAGCAGCACTGCGCCAGCGTTGCCGACAGAGATGCGTTGCCCGAATTTACGGCGTTGATGATTTGCAGCGTCGACTGGCCCTGCTGGCCGGCCAGCGTACAGATTTGCGTCGCTACGTTGTTGATTGCAGCGTTAATCTGGTCGGTCGAGCAGTTGAGCATGGAAGCGAGCTGCGACACATCGGTGCCCGTGCGGTTGATGGCCGACAGTATCATCTCACGCTCGGCCGAACCGTTATTGTTGCCGTTGTTGCCGAAGATGCCGCCGTTGCCGTTGCCGAAGATGGCAGCGACGATAATCAGCGCGATAATATCGCCCCAGCCGTTACCGAAACCGTTGCGGTTGCCGAGCTGCGACATGATGGCGTTGGCGTCGAGTCCGCGGCTGTTGAGTGCCGACATAACCATCGCAGTCAGGTCTGCCGAACCGCGGCCGCCGTCCAAATAGATTTTCTGTGATTCCATAAATTTGTAACTTGTTAAGTGCGTGGCCTGTTCGTGGTCGGCCATTACACCAGTTGCAACGTTACAAAAGTGCGGAAATCGGTTGCGGCGGGCAATTGGTTAGTTTCGGGATGGTTGAAAGTTAGTTGAAAGTTGGTTTCTGATTCGCTGGAATGTAGCCTCGAAGAAGTTGCCGTTTTGGCGGCGGCGCGTGTCGAAGTTGCGCAGAATCTTGTTGATGCCCTGATTCGTCATATTCATACGCTCGGCGATGTAGCCGTTGTTGTATCCGGCATAGTTGCGCAGGAAGTAGACCAGCAGATAGCGGGCATCTACGACCTCGAGCGTCCGGCTCTTATTGTGCAGCACATCGGCAATTTCGGTCTCCTGTTCGACGACCTGAAGAATACTATTGAATAGTTCACTCTTGCACATATCAAATAATTTTGTACTTTTGCAATCCTCTTACAAATAAAATAGGGTGACCACACACTCAAGGGGTATGCCCTCGGCGTGGTGTGTGGTCACCTTTGTCGTTGTCGGAGGTAAGAGGTCGTCAACGGAGTCGGGGGCTTTTTTATGCCCGCCCCCGCAGGCATGGAGGCTAACCCTCCGTAATATCGCTTATCGGCGGCACGTCATCCCAGAAGAACCGCCAATCGTCAATTACATTCTCCATTGTGCAAAGTGTTTACGATAGGACAAATATGAAAACTTGTTCTGTTTGGCATATGCCTCGCGCTCGAACGAAATGCTGCGATATGCGTTTTCTCCCGTGTACGACTGACGCATCAGCCGCCACAACCACTCGAAGAAGTAGGCGATGTAGAATCCGACATACAGCAGCTCGCGCATCTGCGCCGTGTGTATCTTTTCATGGTGCATTGTTGTCGGAGTCAGCGGGAATGCCGCCTTGCGCGCGAACACAACACCGAAAAGGTTTATCGCGCGGAATCCCTTGAAAGGAATGACGTTGTTGTAGATGATTCTCATAATATAAAGTATTTCTTTATGTGACGCAAGACAATGCACAGAGCGACAGCGGCCAAAGTCCAAAATCCCGACATCTGGAATCGCTGCCATGCGGTCAGTTGTTTCTCGACTTCGACGATGTTGTTCACGGTGCGGTCGCGATAGACAATACTATCGCGGTACTCTATTCGCGATTGAACCTCTACGGGCCGTTTCTGTGGCTTGTTTTCGAGTGAGTGGAACAGACGGCCGTCCGTGAGGATGCGGGCATGAGAACGCGCGTATTCGGTCTCCAAATGACTGCTGTCGGCGGCCACCTCTCTGACTACTTCTCTCGGCACTTCCATGTACACCGTATCTTTCACGAACTCCGTCCGCACTATCGTTTCGACGCGCACGCTGTCGGCCGTCGATGCGGACGTGAGATGTCGGCACGGGCAGCACGCCGCGAGTATAGACACGACCAGGCAAACTATGACAATCTTTCTCATCGCGTTATCGGCATATAGTTCTTACCCTTTGCCGAAAGCATCTGTTTGCGCTGCTTTCCCTCTCGATTCTTGTAGCCGATATGAATCCATTTCGGAATGTTGGCATTGTTCTCCGACTCGCTGATGAGCTGGTCGAACTTGCGGCCGACGAGCCACTCGCGGCAGAAGTTTTTGAACTCGCGCAGGTGGCCGTTCATCGGCACGATGTCGGCGGCGTAACCGACGCAGTGGGCCGATGTTTGTGAACTCCCCGCTATTGCAGAATTGAGCGCGACACACCGATACCCCGACGACACATATATCGCGGGCGTGCCGTAGTGTTCGTGGGCGCAGCGTATCGCCCAGCCCTCACGCAGCGGGTCGAGCAGGTTGCGGACGAACTCCTCGATATTGGCGCGGTGTTCGGGTGTCGGTTCGTTGGCATATCCGAGTTCCTGCGCCTTGTCGGAGCGTGTGAACTCCTGCATGGTAAAGTGTTTCATTGCATTTGTTCGTTATCGGATTGTTTGAAAAATTCCTCGACCTGCTCGGGGGTGATATCCATCTTGCGGGAAATCTCGCCAGTCAGCACGCGGCGAAAGAGTCGCAGGAACGGCATATTTGGGTTTATGATGAGGGCCGAGCCCGACATTGACCATATCTCGACGAGGCAAATCAGCGAACTAATCAGCACCACGGTAATATGCGACTCGATGCCTGCCATGTTTTCGATATGAATAAAGGCGATAAGCACCGAGGCGTAAAGACACCATTTCGACAGCATACCGTTGCGCCCCAGTTCCGAGTAGGCGAAGTGTCCCTGTTTGAGTTGTGCGGCGATGCCCCATATCGTATCGAGTGTAACACACGCCACAACGGCGATAATCGCACTCTCATACCCTGCAAAGAAATTGAGTGTGAAAATCCACACAGCACACACCCAACCGCAAAGAGTGTTCATTATATTATCAATCTTTTCAGTAAACACCGTCAGTTGTTTTATGAATATGTTTGATAGATTCATAGTTCTGCTGTTTAATTATACACGGTGCGTTTTACAAAAACAGTATCTCCGGCTTTAAGGAATGTGTAAATCCTATATTCACCTTCGTCAATTGTATCAACATGAGCAATACCAATCATTCTACTAACTTTAGTAGCATTGCTTGGGTACATAGAATTAACATCAATACCGTCTAATCTAACTCCGGCAGGCATAATTAATTCCGCAGTTGCACCATCTGTTTTTAATTGATTTACAAATACAGAAAGATAACCTGTTTGTGCCATAACCTTAACTGTTGAGTTATCCTCTATGTAGAGAGAATCGTCTATCGCTGTATCAGTGTGACCTTTCAGCTCGATGTACTTGCGGCCCACAGCATTAGGCACATCGCTCCACCCCGTACCCGATTCAGTCTTCGTCAGTACCTGCCCTGTTGTTCCTGCCGTAGTAGGAGCGTCGAGCTTGTCTTCGGGGGCAGGTGTCCACGTCGTAGGTATCTTGTTGCCTTTGACGAGCATTAGACGGTCGAACTGATTCGTGTTGCCCTCTGTGGAACCTATCACTCCAGCGTAAATCAAAAATACAGCTTCCGCATTCTCGATTCCCCCTCTTGTGACGGTTAATTGATACTCTTGACCAGCTACGATTCCAATTGACGAGCAATAACTTGTTGCGATACTCTTATCATATAATGTAATCGAATAAGAATCAGGGTTGCCAGCAATGTTTGTTATATCGTC
>JAFLRT010000063.1 GCA_022511295.1 Alistipes sp.
TGGCTGCCATGTCTTCAGGAACAATAAATGGTGATTTTATGACAAGACTGTCTTTCGCATGGGAAAATGCAAAAGACGATGTGTTTATGGATTCTGTATGTAGGACCATTATTAATGCGGAAATTCTAGTCGTCATAGGATATTCTTTCCCGTTCTTCAATAGAGAAATAGATAGGCGGATTGTTAGCGCAATGCCTAAACTAAAAACTGTATATATTCAGGACCCATATGCTAGCAATGTTCAAGAAAATTTCAAAGCTGTCTTATATCCTAATAATTATCAAATAAACTATGAGTTACGCACTAATGTAGCTCAATTTGTTTTGCCAAACGAATTATAGTTATGGCACAAAACTTTTTTCCGTTGCGTCCGTCGGTCGAGCCGATGATATACGCCTATGAGGATTCGCAATATCCCGGTCTGTTGAAGGTCGGTTATACGACCGTCGGCGTGCAGAAACGTATCGCCCAGCAGTATCCCGTTGTGCGTCCGGGCGAGCGTCCCTATCGCATCGTGCTTGAAGAGTCGGCGGTGCGCAGTGACGGAACCGTCTTCACCGACAACGAGCGCGGCGGAGTACACGACACGCTGCGCAAGATGGGTATCGACAATCCCGGAGGCGAGTGGTTTCGCTGCACGGTAAAAGAGGTGCGTGCCGCCGTGCGTGCTGTCCGTGAGCGGCGCGAAGCCGAGTTGTTCCGCACGGAGAGATTCGGAATGCGACCCGAACAACGTGCCGCCGTCGAAAAGACAAGTGCCTATTTCCGCGCCTGCCGAGCCGAAAACGCTGCCCGTGCGCCGCATTTCCTTTGGAACTGCAAGATGCGCTTCGGCAAGACCTTCGCCGCCTACCAATTAGCAAAGGAGATGGGTTGGACGCGGTTGCTGGTGCTGACATTCAAGCCTGCCGTGCAGAGTGCGTGGGAGACCGATTTGCGGACTCACGTCGATTTCGAGGGGTGGCAGTTTATCTCGCACGACAACGACTTGACCTACGAAACGGCAGACCGTTCGCGCCCGATTGTATGCTTCGGCTCGTTTCAGGACTATTTGGGTCGCACCAAAGCCGGCGGTATCAAAGCCCGCAACGAGTGGGTACACGCCATCAACTGGGATTGTGTCATATTGGACGAGTATCATTTCGGCGCGTGGCGCGAAAATGCCAAAGAACTCTTCGAGAACGAAGACCGCCGCGAACAGGCATTCGCCGAAGGCAACGGACTGGACTATTTCGACGAGGAGTTGATGCCTATCACGACGGGAGCCTATCTATATCTGTCGGGAACTCCGTTTCGGGCGTTGCATTCGGGCGAGTTTATCGAGGAGCAGATTTTCGCGTGGACCTATTCCGACGAACAACGGGCAAAAGCCGAGTGGAACGATGCCGACGGTCCAAACCCATACGCCGCATTGCCGCGAATGGTAATGATGACCTATCAACTGCCCGACGCATTGCAGGCGGTGGCAAAACAGGGTGAGTTTAACGAGTTCGACCTCAATGTATTCTTTGCTGCCGACGGACAGGGCGATGATGCCCGATTCCGCTATGAAGACGAGGTGCAGAAGTGGCTCGACCTGATTCGTGGTGCATATTCCGAAAATGTTGTCAGCGACCTCAAACTTCGCACCGAGCGTCCGCCGATGCCATTCTCACACGCGCCGTTGCTGGCGACCCTAACTCACACATTTTGGTTTCTGCCGACCGTCGCGTCGTGCTATGCAATGCGTAATCTTCTCGCCCAACGGCAAAACCGTTTCTATCACGACTATACCGTCGTTGTCGCAGCAGGCACACAGGCAGGTATCGGCGTCGATGCACTTAAACCCGTAGAAAGGGCTATGAGTAATCCTATCGGGACAAAGACGATTACACTGTCGTGCGGCAAACTGACTACCGGCGTATCAGTCAAGCCCTGGTCGGGAATCTTTATGCTGCGTAATTCGTCCAGTCCCGAAACCTATTTTCAGGCTGCATTCCGCGTGCAAACCCCTTGGACGGTGCGCAATCCCGACGGATTGTCCCCTGATAAGGTGGAGATACTCAAACAGGAGTGCTATGTCTTCGACTTCGCTCCCGACCGTGCCTTGCGTCAGTTAGCCGACTATTGCTGCCAACTGAATGTCGAAGAGACAAGTGCCGAGAAGAAAGTTGCCGAGTTTATCGGTTTCCTGCCCGTGCTGGCCTACGACGGCAGCTCGATGAAACAGATAGATGCCGCCGGCATTCTCGATATTGCCACCAGCGGAACATCGGCGACGCTGTTAGCCCGTCGATGGGAGAGCGCATTGCTTGTCAATGTGGATAACGACACGTTAAGACGGCTGATGTCGAATAACGATGCAATGGCTGCACTGATGAATATCGAGGGCTTCCGCAACCTTAACAGAGACATTGAAACTATCATAAACAAATCCGAATCGGTCAAGAAAGCAAAACGCGAGACAAGCGACGAGGAATTGACAAAGGAGCGTAAACGAGAGTTGACAGAGGAGGAAAAGGAATACAAGAGTCTGCGCAAGCAGATACAGGAGAAACTGATTAAGTTCGCAACGCGGATTCCGATATTTATGTATCTCACGGATTACCGCGAACAGTGCCTGCGCGATGTGATAACCAAACTCGAACCGGGATTGTTCCGAAAGGTTACGGGCTTGTCGATTCGGGACTTTGAGTTGCTTGTATCACTCGGTTTGTTCAACTCTACGCTGATGAACGACGCCGTAGGCAAGTTCAAACGCTACGAAGATGCTTCGCTCGAATACATCGGCATTAACCGCCACGCCGACGAAACCCGCATCGGCTTGAACGATACCGTCATTACCCGTGCGGAGTATCAACAGGTGTTTGTCAATCAAAGTGTAAGCAAGCTATAATTAAGGCTGGCAGACTTAAATCTGCCAGCCTCTTTTCGTTCTTTTTGCTCACTCTGCCATAATGGCAGATGTACTCATTTGGTATATATTTTGACCTCTTTGGCTATTAGGTTGCTGAATAGCAATGAAAACAATAGCCTGAAAATGCTATTAAAGCAGAAAGGAGGTGTAACTAACCCATGAGTAATTTTACTAAAGAACGTTTGGACCAGATTTGGGACAAAGGCCAGACCATAAGAGGTAAAAATCCAGACTTATATCGCAAAGACATTTACGGTAATGTCATGTTTAAGCCCTCCTATGGCAAAACCAGTGAAATGGGATGGAATGTAGACCATTCCAAACCACAATCCAAAGGTGGTACCGATCATCTTAACAATTTGCAGCCAATGAACTCAATAGCAAATTGTAAGAAAAACGACAAATACTAATTTTGTCACCCTGCCAAACTGACACTTTGGCAGGGCTTTTTATTTGTTATTCAAATGACGTGCAAATATATAAATTAAGATGAAATATTATAGAGTATATGTTGGTTACTCGTAGTAATATCCTGTTGAGTAAAGTATGATAAAAAGGCAAGTATCTTCTTGAAACCTCCAATAGTGGTATCCATATCGTTGTTCAAATTACAAATGGAGCATTTCTGACAAAATATTAGTTATATTGATATCTATCCGCATAACTCACTCTACACAACATTCTTTTCTTGTAAGCATTTATTGACCAATGCAGAAAATCTCTTTAATGGCTACAAAAGGCTCTCCTGCTTGCAGTTGGAGTGGCCAACACTCCCGACGACGCAAGGCGGTAGGGGTATTAGGCTCCCCAAGAGGATAAAGAATCGTACAACAGGCAAGCCTGCGTCAGCAGGTCAAGTGGCACGGCACAGAGCCGTGCAGAGTCGAAAATATCGCTCTGTTGCCGGTGCGATTTTCTGCATCGGGAGGTGCGGTCGGCACTCCGTCCCGACGCAAAGCGCGAAACTTCCTGCGGGCGATAACGGGTTGTCGCCCCTCTCTCCCTCATCTCGGAAAACTTTGGCGTAGCCAATGTGTTTGCCACCCAGATAAGCGAGTGTAACAGTTGCTCGCCCGGCGGACTATCTGCTGCTGAACGCGTAAAAAATTTCCCGATAGGGGGCTGCCAAAATAAAAAATGACGGTTGTTGAAAAATTTTTTCTGCCTGCCGAAATGGGGCAAAATAGGCATAAAAACGGCAGAGGGTTAAGGTGGGTTGTTTTGTCTCTTGTTCCATAAAAAATAAAATTTCGACCAAAACAGCGGGTAAACCGGTCGCGCCGTGCTGCCTCAATGGGGTGGTTCCGCTATAAAAGCAGAGGTTCGAGGCAACCCAACGCGCTGGATTCCAGTAAACGGATTTCCCGATTCATTGAAATCCTCAGTAAAACCCTCTGCATAACTCCCTGTTTTGGGTCTGTTTACTTCAATTTAATCCCTTCGGCCTGACCCGACTCAATCAGCTTGCAGTTGCCGGCATTGGCGGGATTGCTGTAACCGAAATCGACAGCCAAGACCTCTTTCCCGTATTTGTGAGCGAAGCGGACCGTATGCAGCGTGCCGCTCCGTTCGGGACATTGCGCTACGATGACCTGCCGGGACAGGGCAGCTTGCAAGCGGTTGCGGGCCACCAATCGCTGCGGTGAGTGCGGCGTGTTCAGCGGCTGTTCCGAGAGCAGCAGACCTCCGCCGGCCAAAATGTCGGATTGCAGCCGGCTGTTCTCTGCGGGATGCGTGAGGTTAAGCCCGGTCGCAACGACGGCAATCGTCAGCCCTTTCGCATCGAGACAGCCGCGATGTGCAGCCGTATCGCAGCCCAACGCCAGACCGCTGACGATGATATACCCTTCGGCAGCATACTGCTTGCCGAGACGATAGGCAGCATCGTAACCTTTGCGGTCAGCCTGACGCGCTCCGATGACGGCAACACGCTTGTCGCAGTCGAGCAGGTCGAGATTCCCCAGAGCATAGAGCGTGCGCGGTGCATCTGCGCCGATAGCCTTCAACTCCGCCGGATAACGCGGGTCATCGATAGGGATAGTAGTTATTTTATGTGAGTTCATAGTGTCGTTATTCTTCTGTTATGTTTTTAAGATAGTAGATCGCCTCCTCCAATGTGTACGGATGGTGGTGCGTATTATTTTCGCCGGTCAGTTCGTTTAAGATAGCAGCACGTTGTACAAAATGTTTATCCCGTTTATCAATCAAGTGAGTCCCACAGTCAGGACAAAATGCCGACCAGATACACAATCCGTTGTATGAGGAACCGTACATATTATAGATGTGCATTGTCCTATGACATTTAGGGCAAGGGATTGAAAACTCTCCCCACCCCCAAGCGTTGGACATTACTCCGAGTGTCAGCGGAGGAACGCCGTAAACGCTGAAAGGAACCGGCGTGGCAAAGAGTCGAGGATTGTTAAGTATGCGATTGCTATTTCCCAAAAACAATCCGATGTTGTTTTTATAGCTGAGCCAAGTCCACAACCTCTTTTTTTCTTGAACTTTCTCTCGGATTTGTTTGAACCAACGGTCGTAGAGGCTTTCTGGCAGACAAATATATTCATTCTCCTCGATTTCCAGACGATTGTCGGCCAAAAGCGATTTGCGAATCGTGACGCTGTAACCGTCGAAATCTCGCAGGACGATTTCGCATACACCCTCCTCCGTAATCTCGATATATACGGGCACTGTTTTTTCTGTAATTTCCATAGCATTATATTTTTGATCTGCTCTTTTCAAATAATCGACAGCTTCCGCCAACGTGAATGGGACAATGTTCGCCTCGTCTGATGACATACTTCGGCAGGATATGCTAAAACTCGCATCTTCTCGATACTGAAGATTTCTGTCGGTAAGATTATCTATACATATATTGCATTTGGGACAGTAAATAGAATATATGCAGTTATCCTCCGGATTCGCATCTGCGGGTCGAAATTCATCAGGCATACATAAATTCGAATATTCATATATATGCGACCGAGTGCCGCATTTGGGGCATTTATGCGAAAAGAGGTGTGGGTGCTCCTTCCACAACTCGACTAATACGCCCAATCGAATAACCTCGGGATTTTCTCCGAACACAATTATCATATAATAGAGCTCTGGCTTGAAAAGTATTTTTTCGCGGTATTCCCAGAACAGACGAATGTTACTTTTATAGTAATGCCTAACTTTTGCTCGAACCTCATCTCGGATTGGTCTGAACCAACTGTTGTATAGGCTTTTAGGCAGACAAACATACTCATTCTCATCGATTTCCAGATGATTATCGGCCAAAAGCGATTTGTTAATAGTGATGCTGTAACCGTTGAAATCTCGCAAAGTGATTTTACTTGCACCGTTCTGCGTCATCTCGACATATACAGGTACTGTATTTTCTGCTCTTTCCATAGTCTCGTTATTTTTGCTCCAACTTTTTCAGATAATCGACCGCCTCCGCCAGTGTGAACGGTGTAATCTCCGTTTCGGCTTCGGGATTGTGGGCGATACGTTCGAGATAGATAGGGAGCAGGGCATTGGTGCGGTCAGGCCACAAGTTGTCCGAAAAACTGCTCATTGCTGCGCGGCACTTGGGGCAGTAGGCCTCTACGATGCACTCGTAAATCGATTGCGGGGATTTCTTGGCGAATCCGAAAATGGGGGCATTCCCTTTGCAGCCGATACACGGGTACATAAACAGCACGGCGTGTTCGCTCCACGCTTCGGCAATCGTGCCGAGTGTCTGTTGCAGCGTCCCTTGAATTTTGAACGGGATGCGTGTGTAGTAGAGTCGCGGGTCGGAGAGTATCTGTTCCCGATGTTTCCAGAACAGATTGAAATTTTTGATGTAGGTCTGCACAAAGGCAAGGTCGTTGCCCGAATGGGCTAAAAACAGGTTTTGTAACATAATATCATTTTTTTAATAATTTCGGTTTTGATTCTCCAAACGGGCAATGACCCCCTCCAAAGCGGACAGGTCGCCCGAAATGTTATCATCTTCCATATAGCGGTCGCACAGCCGATTCAGCATCTTGGCACGCGAGAGCAGTTGTCCGTCGGTGAAATCGAGCAATTGTCGTCCGCAATCCGGGCAAACTGCCGACGCATAACCTCCGGCGTTGGGCAGTCCGTACAGGTTGTAAATAAGCATCGAAGCGCGGCAGTCGGGACACGAAACCGTGAACAGCTCCGGATGTTCGCTCCACGCCTGAATCATTACGCCGAGACACAATGGACGAACGCCGCCGACAGCCAGCGGAACGGGTGCGAAAAAAAGTTCGGGGGTTTCCAGTATGCGGGCGCGATGCTTCCAGAACAGCTCGATGTTGTTTTTGTAGCGATGCCAAATCCACAAACGCATCTTCGCTTGAATCTCCTCCCGAATCGGTTTGAACCAATGGTTGTAAAGCGTTTCGGGTATGCGGACAAACTCCTGCGCCTCGACTTCCAGCCGGTTGGCGGCCAAAAGCGATGCGAGAATGGTTGTGCTGAATCCGTTGAAATCTCGCAGGACGATTGTATCGTTCGGCTGTTGCCTGTCAATGCAGATATATATACTGGTATGGTTGGTTCAGTCGTTGTCATCGGTCGTATCTTCGTTAAGGTCAATAATCACCAATTTTTCAGTCCATACGCGGCTACTTGCGACAACTTCTGCATATTGGGGCAGAATGGCAATGCCGTGCGCTTGGCAGTAGTCCAGAAACGGATTGTCCGATGTCTGATACGCCTCCCGGTTATAAACGCCTAACGCGCATTCGAGCCCCGATTTATAACCCCGAATGGGTTTAGGCGCAGGCTCGAACAGGAATTTTGCCAACGCATCCCGGACGGACTCATACTGCCGCCACGATGTTTTCTTGGGGTTTTTGATACGCAGATGCCGGTCGGCGTCGATTTGCTGATAGAGTTGCATGCGGCCGGTACTTACGATGTCGGTCAGCGAAACAACAAAATCGAAGCGGCGGGGATTGTCATACAGGATATGCAGGTGCGGAAACGGAAGGTCGCCGGCATAACGGATGTGAACATAGA
>JAFLRT010000064.1 GCA_022511295.1 Alistipes sp.
GGTTTGAGCATCTTCTCCTCTCCTGGATAAACGAGCGAAGCGAAGTTAATCCGGAAGAGGTTTTCCGGTCGGCGGAGAGAGTTGGAAATCGCCAAGCCGATTTTCCGTTTTGGTTTGAGCATCTTTTCCCCTCCTGGATAAACGAGCGCAGCGAAGTTAATCCGGAAGGGGTTTTCCGGTCGGCGTAGGGAGTGGGAAATCGCCAAGCCGATTTTCCGTTTTGGTTTGAGCATCTTTTCCCTCTCCTGGATAAACGAGCGCAGCGAAGTTAATCCGAAAGGGGGGGCGGTCGGCGTAGGGAGTGGGAAATCGCCAAGCCGATAAATAAAAAAGCAGCGCGAAGCGATGTGCGCGCCGCAGCCTCGCCCCGCGAAGGCGCGCTATGCTCACCTCCGCAGTCTGCGGCGATTAGTGAGGCATAGAAACAAAAAGGGGAGGGGCAGCGCATTTTAACAATGTAGCGAAGTTACTCCAATCGGAAGTAAAGAGATAGAGAGATTAACACAACCGACCTTCACGATACGGGTTATATTATATATAGGTGTAAAAATATGAAAAAGATAGTCGTATTTACAGGTGCGGGTATGAGTGCCGACAGCGGTCTTGCTACCTTTCGCGATGCCGACGGGTTATGGGCTAACTACCGCATAGAGGATGTCTGTACGCCCGAGGCGCTGCTGCGCGACAGGGCGAAGGTGGTGGGTTTCTATAATGAGCGCCGCCGCGAGATGCTCTTGCGTGAGCCTAATGCCGGTCATATAGCCATAGCGGAACTTGAAAACCTGTTCGAGGTGGAGGTCGTTACGCAGAATGTTGATAATCTGCACGAACGTGCCGGCTCGTCGCGCGTTACGCACCTGCACGGCGAACTGACGAAACTGCGCTCGACGGTCAATCCCGACATTACGGTCGATATCGAGGGGTGGGAGCAGCGGTTGGATGACTGCGGGCCGGACGGAGCGTTGTTGCGGCCGCATATCGTCTTTTTCGGTGAGTCCGTGCCTATGTTCGATACGGCGGTGCGTATAGCATCTTCGGCAGAGATATTCGTTGTCGTGGGAACGTCGCTGGCGGTATATCCTGCGGCGTCGTTGGTGAGATATATCGCGCCAGGGGTGCCTGTATGGCTCGTAGACCCTGCCGACCCCGATATGAGGGTTATACGCAATCCGCTTACGCATATCCGTGCGCGTGCAGCCGAGGGGGTGCCGGCGTTGGCGGATATGCTGCGCGAAAAATATGCCTTGTAGCGCCGTTGAGCGGCAATAAGGGTGCCGCCTGACAGAAAATCAGTGTACGGATGTTCGATTTATAAAATTATGATTAACTTTGCCGCGCATAATTATTAAATTTGCGGATATGAAGCTCGCCATAGCCCAACTTAATTATACGACAGGCGACATAGAAGGAAATGCCTCCAAAATTATAGATGCCGTAGAGCGTGCGCGCTCCGAGCATGCCGATGCCGTTATCTTCGCCGAGCAGGCTTTGAGCGGTACTCCGGCCTTCGACCTCTTGTCCAAGACTACATTTTTAGAGTTGTGCGAGGAGCATCTCGAGCGTATTGCTGCACACTGCTGCGATATCACGGCCATTGTCGGTCTTCCGCTTCTGACGAGCGAGGGAACGATAAGCGCCGCCGCCGTGCTGAGTGGCGGCAGGGTGGTGCGCACCATAGGCAAGCGCTATATCAAGGCTCGCCGCGAGTTGGGATATATCGTCCCCTCGAAGGGTTATGAATATATCGAGTTGTGCGGTCATAAGACGGCTGTGGTCGTGGGTGATGATTTGGTCGAGATGCACGACCTGGCACGTGATGCGGAGTTTATCGTAAGCATCAATTCGCGCCGCTACGGAAAGGATGTCCTTGACTACCGGTATGACTCGATGCGTCAAAAATCTTTTGTCGAGAGCAAACCGCTTTTCTTCGTGAATAATGTCGGCGGAGCGGCGGAACTGGTCTACGACGGAACGTCGTGCGTGGTCAATGAGCGTGGTGAGATTACCTTGATGATGAAGAGTTTCGAGGAGGATTTCGCCGTATACGATACCGATGCGGAGCATGAGCCTGTAACGACAATGCCGTACTCCACCTGCAACGACCATACGCGTATGCTGTACAGTGCCGCGTGTCTCGGTCTGAGGGACTATTTCGCCAAGAGCGGTTACGAAAAGGCCTGCATAGGTCTTTCGGGCGGTATCGACTCTGCGGTAACGGCCTGCATAGCGGTCAATACTCTCGGACGTGAGAATGTAAGGGTGTTGCTTATGCCGTCGCAGTTCTCGTCCGACCACTCGGTGGAGGACGCCAAGGCGCTGGCCGAGAATCTGCAGATAGAGTACGATGTGCTGCCAATAACGGATATATATGAATCGGTTATGGATACCCTCAAGCCTGTTACGGGCGGAACGGAGTTCGACCTCACGGAGGAGAACATCCAGTCGCGTATCCGTACCGTGCTGCTGATGGCTTTGCAGAACAAAACGGGATATATACTGCTCAACTCGTCGAACAAGAGCGAGAATGCGCTCGGCTTCTGTACGCTCTATGGCGATACGGCAGGTGCATTCAGTGTTACGGGCGATATATACAAGACCGAGGTCTATGCCCTTGCACGATACATCAACCGCGAGTTCGGCAATCCGATACCTGAAAACACACTTACCAAAGAGCCTTCCTCGGAGTTGCATCCCGACCAGAAGGATAGCGATATACTGCCTCCATACGAGGTTGTCGATGCCATTCTGGTGCGTATGATAGATGAGGGTCAGCACCGTGAGGAGATAATCAACGCCGGCTTTGACTCGGCGGTGGTGGAGAAGATACACTCGATGATAATGCGCAACGAGAAGAAACGCTATCAGTTCCCTCCCGTGTTGAGGTTGTCGTCGTGCGCATTCAAACATGAGCGTCTGTTGCCGCTTATAAACAAATACGGATATTAAGAGACTGTTAATAGGCGATTAAAGGGTTATTGATAGAATATTGACAGGTCGATTGGAGGTTATAACGATGGGTGTTGCTGAAAATATAGAGCATACGGGTCGTGTGGTCCGTACTGAAGAGGGCAAAATCTTCGTTGTTATAACAGCCAACAGTGCCTGCGGCTCCTGCCGCGCCCGCAAGGCGTGCGGTATGGGGGAGCAGAGCGAGAAGATTATAGAGGTCGAGAGCGCCTCGTGGTCGGAGTATGCTGAAGGAGAAGAGGTTATAGTGGCTGTTCGCAAACATGTGGGTATGCGGGCCGTGTTGCTGGCCTATGCGTTGCCGGTGGTGATAATGCTTGCACTTTTGGTTGCGGCCAAGGCTTGCGGCACCTCTGACGGTGTTGCGGCGGGCGTCTGCGTTGCGGGTGCGGCCGTCTATTATGCGCTGCTGTTTGTGTTGCGGCGCAGAGTTGCTGAAGGAATAAAATTTACAATACATAAGATTTAGAATGAATAGTACATTACTCTTTACGGTATTGACACTTGTTGTCGTGGGCGTGGTTGCCGCGATACTGTTGTGGTTTGTAGCGCGTATGTTCAAGGTTGAAGAGGACCCGCGCATCGACGTTGTGGAAAAGATGCTCCCCGGAGCCAACTGCGGCGGTTGCGGGTATGCCGGCTGTCGTGCTATGGCGGAGGCGTTGGTGCTGCATGATGACATATCCGACCTCTATTGTCCCGTCGGTGGTGGCGATACGATGAAAAGCGTAGCCGATTATCTCGGCAAAGCCGCTCCCGAGAAGGAACCTTGTACGGCAACGGTACGCTGCGGCGGCATATGCGCCAAAAGAGCGCATACCAATAACTATGACGGTGCTGCATCATGTGCAGTGGCATCATCGCTCTATGTTGGAGAGACGGGTTGTGCCTTCGGCTGTTTAGGTTATGGCGACTGCGTTACGGCGTGTGCATTCGACGCCATAAAGGTCAATCCCGAAACGGGTCTTGCCGAGGTCGATGCTGAAAAGTGTACGGCGTGCGGAGCCTGCGTCAAGGCTTGTCCCAAGGGACTTATCGAATTGCGCAAGAAGTGGCCCAAGGGTCGTGCGGTATACGTATCGTGCCGGTCGAAGGATAAGGGTGCGGTAGTTATGAAGGCCTGCAAAGCGGGCTGCATCGGTTGCGGCAAATGTGTCAAGGCGTGTGCATTCGAGGCTATTACGCTCGAGAACAATCTGGCATATATCGATTCAACCAAGTGCCGTCTGTGCCGCAAGTGCGTTAACGAGTGTCCTACGGGAGCGATAACGCTCAAGGGTATGGAGCCGCTGCCAAAGGAACCCAAAGAACCAAAGGCGGCAGCACAGACAAATGCACAGTAATAACAAAGCAACAAACGAGAAAAAGATATGAAGACATTTCCGATTGGCGGAGTTCATCCGTCTGACGAGAAGAGGTGGAGCAGGGAGAGCGCCATCGAGGTTATGCCTCTGCCTGCAATGGTGAGCATACCTTTGGGACAGCATATAGGCGCGCCTGCGACGGCTGTTGTTGCCAAAGGCGACCGTGTTCTTACGGGTCAACTCATCGCCGAGGCTTCGGGTTTTATGTCGGCCAACATCCATTCGCCCGTTTCGGGTACGGTAAAGGCTGTGGAGGCTCTGCCCAATGCGCAGGGACTGCGCCAGCCTATGATTGTCATCGAACGTGATGGCGACGAGTGGGCTGAAGGCATAGACTTGTCTCCCGAATTGAAAAAGGAGTGTACCCTCACTTCGGCAGAAATCATCGAGAAGATTAAGGCAGCCGGAATAGTCGGTATGGGTGGTGCAACATTCCCCACGCATGTTAAGTTGTCGGTGCCTCCGGGCAAAAAGGCCGAGTTCTTAATAATTAACGGCGTTGAGTGTGAGCCTTACCTTACCTCGGACTACCGCACGATGATGGAGCATGGCGACCGTCTTATGGCAGGCGTAAAGATACTTATGCAGGCCCTGCAGGTCGATAAGGCTTTGATAGGCGTAGAGAATAACAAACCCGATGCCATAGCGCACCTGCGCGGTATCGCGGCAGAGTATGAGGGTATAAAGGTTGTCCCACTCAAAACTCGTTATCCTCAAGGCGGTGAAAAACAACTTATAGCGGCTCTTACGGGTCGTCAGGTGCCGCCTCCGCCGGCATTGCCGATAGATGTGGGCGCTGTGGTTTGCAACGCCTCGACGACGGTTGCCGTATACGAAGCAGTACAGAAGAACAAACCTTTGATTGAGAGAGTCGTTACGGTTACGGGTAAGAATATCGCCTCACCCAAGAATCTCCTGACACGTATGGGTACGCCCGTATCGTCGCTTATCGAGGCAGCCGGAGGGCTTCCCGAGGGAGATGTCAAGGTGCTTAACGGCGGCCCGATGATGGGTCGCGCTATGGTGAACCTCGATTCGCCTGTAACGAAGGGTTGCTCGGGCATCACGGTTATATCGGGTGCCGAGGCTCAAAGAGTGTGCGAGAACGAGTGTATCAAGTGCGCCAAGTGCGTATCGGTATGCCCTATGGGTCTGGAACCGTACCTGCTGTCGAAACTCTCAAAGCGCAAGGCGTGGGATTTGGCCGAGAGCGGTCATATAACAGATTGTATCGAGTGCGGTTCGTGTCAGTACACCTGTCCTGCCGGTCTGCCGCTGCTTGACTATGTACGTTTGGGTAAACAGACGGTGATGGGTATTATACGCGCCCGCGCCGCAGCCAAAAAGTAAAAATAACTGTAAAAAAGATATGGCAAATAAATTTTTCGTTTCGCCGTCGCCGCACATTCACTCTCCGCAGTCCACGCGGAAAATTATGGGTGATGTTATTATCGCATTGCTGCCCGCGCTGTGCGTGTCGACTGTGCTTTATGGCTGGCATGTGCTGTCCATTACGGCAATCGCAGTTGCGAGCTGCATGCTCTTCGAGTACCTTATCCAGAAATTTATGATTAAGGGGCCTCTCACGGTCTTCAATCTCTCGGCAGCTGTTACCGGTATCCTGCTGGCATTCAACCTGCCTGCCGGCATACCGTTCTGGATTGTGATTATAGGAGCCTTTGTCGCTATCGCTGTGGGTAAGATGACCTTCGGCGGTCTGGGTAAAAACCCCTTTAACCCTGCATTGGTGGGCCGTGTGTTCCTGTTGCTCTCGTATCCGGCGCAGATGACGGACTTCAGCTCCGTCAAACCGATTATGTCGGGATATGTAGATGTATTCTCGGGTGCTACGCCGCTTGCTGCCGCCAAGTATGCCGAAGGCTTCAACTACTCCTCTGCGGATTCGCTCTTAAGAATGCTCTGCGGTGCTGTTTCAGGCTCTTTCGGTGAGGTTGCCGCGCTGGCTCTGCTGCTCGGTTTTGTATATCTGCTCTGGCAGAAGGTTATTACGTGGCATATACCCGTATCCGTTCTCGGTACAATGGCTCTGTTCGGATTTGTCGTGGCTCTGACACGCGGCGGAGACAGTTCGCTGTTATGGTCGTTCCCGCTCTTCCATCTGCTCGCCGGCGGTGCTATTCTGGGTGCGGTCTATATGGCTACCGACTACTCGACCTCTCCCATGACGCATTGCGGTATGATTGTATATGGTATCGGTATCGGTATTATAACGATGTGCATACGCTTGTGGGGCGCATACCCCGAGGGTATGTCCTTTGCGATACTCATTATGAACTCGACGGTACCTCTTATTAACAAGTATATCAAACCAAAGCGCTTCGGCGTAAAATAACGGGAGGAGAGATTATGAAGAGTACACTATTCAATATGATTGCCGTTCTGCTGTGCATTACGCTTGTGTCGGCAATAGGAGTAGGCGGTGTCTATATGCTTACAAAGCAGCCGATAGAGGATGCAAAGAGTAAGGCTGTGAGCGATGCCGTTGCTGCCGTGCTGCCGGATTATAATCCCGATACGGACAAGTCTGTTGTCGATTCGCTCGAGATAGACAAAATGCCAATAAACGTACACACGGCAAGCAAGGCCGACGGTACGGTTGTAGGCTATGCTGTCGAGACGATGACCAAAAAGGGCTTTAACGGCGTAGTGAAACTTATGGTAGGCCTCTCCGTCGAGGGTGAAGTGATTAATATCAAAGTTATAGAGCAGTCGGAGACCCCGGGTCTCGGTACGCAGATGAGCGACGAGGGCAACCCGCTTGAAAAGAGTTTCGTCGGCCGCAAACTGTCGGAGATGAAGATGTCGGTTAAGAAGGACGGCGGCGGTGGCGAGGTGGATGCCCTTACGGCGGCTACCATATCCTCGCGAGCATATACTGATGCCGTTGCGCGTGCGTATGAGGCATATAAGCAGATAACGTCCAAAAGTACCGATGCTGACTGCGAGGCTTCAGAACCTTGCTGCGGCGGAGATAAGGAGAACTGCTACGGCTGCTGCGCTGACGGTGAGACCGCAAACTGCAAGAATCAGGAAGGAGGTAACGATGAAAAATAAATTTGCTCTTATTTGGAAGGGAATTATCAAAGAGAATCCCACTTTCGTACTTGTGTTGGGTATGTGTCCCACGCTCGGTACGACGACCTCGGCCGTGAACGGTTTCGGTATGGGTATGGCAACGATGGCGGTGCTTATTATGAGCAACCTCGTTATCTCGCTT